>DAHUXV010000178.1 GCA_027306985.1 Gammaproteobacteria bacterium
GGTCACGGCACGGCCGGCCTGGCGGGCTGCGATCAGGCCGCGCGCCAGCCGAAGAGGCCTGCCGCCCTCCAGGACTTGCGCCGGTGTGCGCGCCGGGATTTCCACCGTGGCTGCCGCCCCTGGAGGAATCCCGACGTCGACGTGCAGCCGGCCATTCTTCTTGCGCCAGGCGACGGTCACCTCACCGAGCACGGACCGATAGGCCGCGCAGGCGCCCTCGATGCCGTACACGGCCTGGGGCGCGATGCGGATGCGCTCCGCCGGCGGCCGGCTGAGGTCGATGCGGATGCCGGCGAGACCCCCGTAGAGCCAGGTCTCGGCGTGGCCGAGCATGAAATGGTTCTGCGACTTGGTCGGATCGGCGTTCCAGGACTCCGTGAGGGCCGTCGCGCCGCGGGCGAGCTGGTAGCCGTAGCTCGGCGGATCGGCGCGGGTCAGGACGTCGTAGAGCACGTTGCCTTGGCCGGCGCGCATCAGGGCGAGCACCACGTAGTGGAAGCCGATGTCGCCCGCGGTGACGTGGTCGTGATCGGCGCGGATCGAGGCGATCAGATTCCCGAGCACGGCGGCGCGGTGGCGGGCCGGCACGAGGCCGATGACGAGCGGCATGGCGTTCGCGGTCATGCTGCCGCGGTCGTATTGGCCGGTCGCCGGATCGAAGAGGTGCTCATCGAGCGCGCGCCTCGAGAGCACCGCGCGGCGTGCGAAGCGGCGCGCGTCGCCGGGATGCCCGAGGAGCCTCGCGATCCTGGAGAGCGTCCGCAGCAGCTCGCAGTAGGTCGCGGTGGCAGTCATCCTCCTGCTGGTGAGCTGCGACTCGCCCGGAGGCTTGGGGCCGATGTCGTACCAGTCGCCGAGACCGTAGTCGAGCATGCCGTCCTTGGCCCGCCTCGCGAGGTAATCGGCGTAGCGGCACATGGCCGGATAGCCGGTCTCGAGGATCCGGCGGTCGCCGCTGTAGCGGTAGGTCGCCCAGGGGCTGAGCACCACGGCCGAGCCCCACTCCGGCGAGTCGCGGAAGGCGGAGCTGGTGCCGTCGGCGTCGAGGAAGGCGACGTATTCTGGGGCGATCGACGGCACCAGCCCGTCGGGCAGCTGGCTGTCCATCATGTCGCGCATCATCTTCTCGTAGAGCGTCACCGCGTCCTCGTTGTAGTACACGGTGTCGGCGTTGAGATAGGTCTGCTCGAGCCAGCCGAGCTTCTCGCGATGCGGGCAGTCGGTGAGCACGCTGAAGGTGTTGCTGAGCAGCGCCTGCAGGATGAGCCGGTGGATGCGATCGAGAAGCGCGTTGCCCGTGGACAGGCGGCCGGTCCGCGGCAGATCGGTGTGCAGGAACTCGCCCCGCAGCTCGAGCAGCTCGGGCTCGCCGGCCGCGCCGAGCCCGGGGGGCGCCGCGCCCTCGACCTGCACGTAGCGAAACCCGTAGTAGCTGAAGCGCGGGTGCCAGCGCTCGATGCCGCCACCGGCGAGGGTGTAGTTGAAGAGGACGGCATCGCCCGGACTTGCATTGGCGCTGCGCTGCGTGACCCGCCCCTCGGCGTCGAGCAGCTCACCGGGAAGGAGCGTCACGCGCCTGCCGGGCGCGCCCCGCACGGCGATGACCGGCCAGCCGGCGAAGTTCTCGCCGAGATCGTAGACGAACACGCCGGGGCGCGGGATGGTCATGCTCACCGGCGCGTAGGTGCGCGCGACCGTGACGGGAGGAACGCCCTGCGCGCGCAGCAGGCCGCCGGGACTCGCCGCCTCGACGGCCGCCGTCCAGCCCTCGCCGGCGGGCTCGCGGAAATCCGCGAGGTCCCAGCCGGGCGGACTCAGGCGCGCGTCGAAGTCCTCGCCCCCATAGACAGAGGAGAGGGTGATCGGCCCGGGATGCGTGCGCCAGGAGCCGTCGCTCACCACGAGCTCCTCGGAGCCGTCGGCGAAGGACAGCCGCAGTTGCAGGATGAGCTTCGGGCGGCCGAAGGTGCCGACGAGCTTCGTGTAGCGGCCGGGATACTTCTCGACGTTGAAGAAGCCGTTGCCGAGCATGGCCGCGAGCGCATTGGCGCCCGGCGCCAGGAGCGATGTGACCTCATAAGTGTCGTAGAGCACCGTCCGGCGGTAGTCGGTCCATCCCGGATCGAGCACGCCGGCGGCGGGACGGCGGCCGTTGACCCGCAACTCGTATTGACCCAGTCCGGACACGGACAGGACGGCGCGCCGCAGCGGCTTGTCGATGCGGAATTCACGCCGCAGCAGCGGCATGCGCCGCGGCTGCGCCGGAGGATTGCGGTTGATCGCGGACGGCGGGGAGGAGGGCGCCGGCCAGTCCGGTCCGTCGGAGATCCACTGCGCGCGCCAGTCCCCGGGACTCATCAGTCCGGTGAGGAGGCGGGCGGGGCGCGTGAAGGGGGCTGCCCGGCCGTGCCCATCCCAAACGCGGACGCACCACCAGTACGGGGTGTGGGATTGAAGATCGAGGGGGCCGTCGGGAACTGCGTGGAGTTCGCTGGTGTCCACCATGCCGCTGTCCCAGACGTCGCCGCGTCCAGCCATTGCGGCTTCCTCCGATGAGGCGAGAATCACCCGGCAAGCCTTTTGTCGCAGCCCGCGCTTGCCGGGATCGGGGGCCGCCAGCGTCCAGGTGAACCGTGGCCGGCGCGTGTCGATACCCATCGGCGCCGTACGCCACTCGGCGCGCAGCTCGCGAGGGGCGAGGTCGTACCCGGGCCCTCCATCCGGCGAGCGCCCCAGTTTCGCGGCGGCGCCGAGCGCGCGCCTGCGTACCGCGGGACCGAGGCTCGCAGCCGCTGCCATCAGCTTGAGGAGAGTCCGCCGGGACGTCATGGTGTGCCTCGCAGGGATCCGGATATGTCTGAGAATATGAGGAAGGGTTCCACAATATGGGATTTTGCTTGCGCGCGGTTCGCGCGAGTGATATTTGTATACGAAAGCTCCGTCCGCCTGTAAACGAATGAGTCCGGCAAGACCGGACCGGCAGGCGGCCGGAGCGGCCGCATCAGGCGGCTGGTCGGTTACCTTGCAGCAACCCGAGTGGGGGGGAAGAGAGCATGAAGATTACGTCAAGGCTCGTGTCCGGGGCCGTGGCTCTGGCGATGGCCGGCGCCGTTCCGGCGTGGGCCGAATCCGCGACTCATGGTATTCAGGCGCCGGTGGGAGGACATGCCTCCGCGGCCGCCCGGCGGAGCCGCAAGTCGGCGCCGCTGCGTCTCGCGTCCGCGGCGGCGGATCCCGCCGCGGCTCAGGGCTCCACGGATCAGCCGCCGGCTCCGGTGCTGCAGGAGATCGTCGTCACCGGCATCCGCCAGAGCATGGAAAGCGCGCTGAACATCAAGCGCTTCTCCGATACGATCGTCGATGCGATCGTCGCCTCGCAGATCGGCAAGCTTCCGGACGTGACCGCGATCGACGCCCTGCAGCGCATCCCCGGCATTCAGGTCAGCCGGCAGCTGGGCGAAGGTGGTGGTACCGTCAACATCGGCGGCTCCGTCATCAACAGCGGCTATGAGATCCGCGGCCTGCCCTACGCCGAGACCACGCTGAACGGCCGCGAGGTGTTCAGCGCCACCGGCGCCCGCACGCTGAACCTCGAGGACATCCCCTCGTCGATGCTGGCCGGCATCGAAGTGTACAAGGATCCCACGGCGAGCCTGATCGCCGGCGGTCTCGCCGGCACCGTCAATCTGCGCACGCACCGTCCGTTCGACTTCTCCAAGCCGCAGCTCGACCTGAGCGCCGGGGAGACCTACGGCGACCTCATCGGCACGGCCAAGCCGAACTTCAACGTGCTGGGGAGCGACACCTGGCACACCGGCATCGGCAAGGTGGGCGCGCTGCTCGATTTCTCGTATCACGACCGGGCCTACCGCGAGGACGGCGCGACCAACAACTCGATCGCGACCAATACCACCGCGGTACCGGGCAAGACCATCGAGTACACGAACGGCGTCTACAACACCATGTTCGTGGGCGACCGGCACCGCATCGGCTTCGACGGCGTGCTGCAGGGGCAGCCGACCGACGATCTGCAGACCTATGCCGAGGTGTCGAGTGAGGATTTCACCTGGGCCCAGCACCAGTACACCTTCTACAGCAACCAGGGCGGCGGCACGATCGCGCCGGGGTCGGTGTCGCTCTTCCCGGGCACGACCGACGTCAGCTCGATCACGTTCAACAACGCGATGGCCAGCTCCGTCGGAGCGTGGCGCACGGTGGAGGACGTCAACCGGCAGTACAACCTGCACGCCAAGTGGAGTCCCGGCTCGTGGATCGTCGCGGGCGATCTGAGCTACACCTCGGCGACGGAGCGGCTGAACAACCCGGCGGTCGACATCGGCACCACGATACCGACGCTGACTCAGTCGGTCACCACCTCCGGGATCACGACATCGGGCGTCCCCGGGTACGACCTGACCAACGTCGCCAACTTCAGCGACAGCACGTCGAGCAACTACCACAGCTACTACTACGACACCGAGCAGCACTTCCGCGGCGGCGAGACCGCGGCCACGCTGGATGTCACCTACGACCTGCAGCAGGGATTCCTGACCTCGGTGCAGAGCGGCCTGCGCTTCGCCGACCGCAGGGACGCCTTCAACCAGTGGTCGACCTTCGGCGCGATCAACAGTGCCGCGATCCAGGCCAATGCCGGCTCGTTCGCCAACGTGCCGCTGAGCCCGTTCTTCTCGGCGATCTCCTCGAGCGCCGTGATTCCGGACTACACGGTCTTCAATCCCGGCGAGCTGCACTACAACCAGGGCGGTGTGCAGCAGGAGTTCGGCATCGCGCCGCCGGTGGACAGCGGCGCGCAGGACTACCATGTCGTTGAGAAGACCTACGAGGGCTACCTGCAGCTCAACTTCGCCAGCAATGTCGGCGTGCCCATGACGGGCAATATCGGGGTGCGTCTCGTGCACCACACCGACCGGATGTCGGGCGAGGTCGCGAGCGGCGGGGTTTACACGCCGTCGGTCTTCTCGCACGGCGAGGTCGATCCGCTGCCGAGCCTGAACCTCACGTTCAAGCTGCTGCGCGATCTGCAGTGGCGCATCGCGGCCTCCAAGGTGATCGCCTATCCGGACTTCAGCCAGATCCGGCCGTCGATCAGCCTGTTGCCGGCCCAGGGCGCGGCGAGCGGCGGCAATCCGGATCTGAAGCCGACGACGGCGACGCAGTTCGACACCTCGCTCGAGTACTACTTCCAGCCCGGTGCGGCCCTGACGGCCGACGTGTTCTACAAGAGTCTCCACGACTTCTGGCTGTCGGAGACGCAGCAGAACGCGTTCACCATCGGCGGCGTCAACTACAACCTGACGGGCGCGGTCGATGGCGGCAACGCCACGATCAAGGGCGCGGAGTTCGGCTACCAGCAGTTCTTCCGCAACCTGCCGGGCCTGCTGAGCGGCCTGGGCGTGGCGGCGAACTACACGTACATCAAGGCCGCGGCGCCGACCGCCGTCGCCGGGGTGTCGACCACGCTGCCGGGCCTGTCGAACCACAGCTACAACCTGATCGGAATCTACGAGAAGGGGCCGGTGTCGTTCCGGCTGGCGTACAACTGGCGCAGCGCCTTCTACAGCTCGCTGTATACCGGCTCGACCGCGCAGCTCGCGGCCAATCCGATCTACACCAAGGCGTACGGCTGGCTGGATACATCGCTCGAGTACACCGTCAACCACAACGTGCAGGTGTACGTCGACGGGTCGAACCTGCTGCGCACGAAGCTCATCACCTACTACGGTGTGCCGACCCTGCCGCAGGGCGCGACCATCGACGACCGGGAGGTGATGGCCGGAGTGAACGTCAAGTTCTGAGGCGGGGCTGGGGGTCCATGGTCGATCTGCGAAGGAGAAGGCTCCTCACGGGCCTGGCGGCGGCGAGCGGCGCGGGAATCGCATCCTGCGCCGCCTCGCGGGCCAACGTACTGGAAGGCAGAGTCCGGCCGCAGCCGAATCCCCCCCCGGGTGGCTCACCCCCCCGGGCGGCTGCGGCCGGCTCAACCGCCGCTCTGCCGGACATCGAGCCGTTCCGTACTCCGTACAAGCTGGAGCGGCGGATCCTCACGCGCTCGGGCGTGCCGGGCAGCTTCGACCGGCTGTCGGTCGACTGTCCGTTCGTGTTCGAGCACGCGGGCCGGTATTACATGACGTATGTCGGATTCGACGGCATCGGCTACCAGACCGGGCTCGCCGAATCCGACGACCTCGAGCACTGGCGGCGGGACGGCTTGATCCTGCGGCGGGATCCCAAGAGCCCGTTCACCCGGTACAACATCGCGCTGATGTCGATCCTGCACGAGGACGGGCTGCATTCGCAGGGCTCGCTCATCAGGGTCGGCGGCCGCTATCTCGGCGCGTGGCACGCCTATCCGCGCCCGGGCTACGAGCAGGGACCGGCGGTGATCGGCCTCGCCTGGACGGACGATCTGCGCCACTGGGAGCTCACCGAGCCCATCCTGAGGCCCGATCCGGCCTTCGCCTGGGAAGCGGGCGGGCTCTACAAGCCCTACCTCATCAAAAGCGGCGATCTCTATTACATCTTCTACAACGCCAAGACCGACTCGCCGCGGGACTGGTTCGAGCAGATCGGCATCGCCACCTCGCGCGACCTGAAGACCTGGAAGCGCTATCCCGGCAACCCCGTGATTCGCCACGGCGGGCCCGCGGCGTGGGATGCGCGCTTCGCGAGCGATCCCTGTGTCGTGCGCTGGGGAGAGTGGTGGGGCGTGTACTACTACGGTCTCGCCACGCACGGCCACGCGCGCAATCTGCTCGCCGCCGGCCGGGATCCGTATCACCTCACCAAGGTCCCGGAGATCATGCTCAACGTGGGACCGAAGGGATCGATCGACGACGACTACGCGCACAAGCCGTCGGTCATCTACGCGAAGGACGCGCTGTATCAGTACTACTGCTGCGTCAGCGGCAAGTGGCCGCACGACGACCGCGCCATCTCCGTGGCGCGCTCGCGGCCCTGGACGGCGTAGCCGGTCGATCCGGCGCCGTTTACGAGCCCGCCCGGCCGCCGCAGCGGTAGGCGACACCCCTCGATGGGGTGGTGCGAAATATGACGTTGGCGTTCAGGCCCACCGCCTGGTCGCGCATGTCGTTTTCGATGTCGAGGGGATTGGAGCCTTCGGTCCTGACGTTCCCGAGCGGACGGCAGCCGGCGACGTCCGCCGCGCGGTCGGTGAATCGCACGTGCGCCGCGCCAGGGACGAGCGGGACACACGCGGTCAAGAGCGTTCCCGAGGCGATGATGGCAATGCCGAGCTTCGCGTGGCGCATCGAGCTTCTCCCGGCGCGGCCGGCGCCGCTTACTGGAGGTTGACGAAGGCCCCGCCGTCGACGAGCACCGACGCGCCCGTGACGTAGCGGGACAGATCCGAGGCGAGGAACACCACGCAGCCTGCCACGTCCCTCGGCTCACCGAGGCGGCCGAGCGGGATGCGCTTCTCCATGTAGCTGCGCTTGGCCGGGTCCGCCAGGTCGTCCTTGTTGATGTCCGTGGCGATGGTACCGGGCATGACCGAGTTGCAGCGGATGCCATACGGGCCGAGGGCGATCGCGCACGACTGCATGAGCGAGTGCACGCCGGCCTTGGTCGGCGTGTAGTGCGCCTGCATCCCGCCGCCCACCAGGGCGCTGATCGAGCTGATGGCGATCAGCGAGCCCCCGCGCCCCTGCTCCTTCATCCGCCGCGCGGCCGCCTGCGTCATGTAGTAGGCGCCGTGCAGGTTCACCGCCATCGTGCGCTCGAACACCTCCGGCGGGGTGTCGAGGAAGGCGTGAAACGGGCAGATGCCCGCGTTGCTCACGAAGACATCGATGCCGCCGAGCGCCCGGGCGGCGGCCTCCACGAACGGCTCCGCCGACTCGCGCCGCGCCACATCGCCCTCCACCTCGATGGCGGTGCGGCCGAGCGCCCGCACCGCCGCCAGGGTCTCCTCGATTCCCTCGCGGTCCCGAAACCAGTTGAGCGCGAGGTCGGCGCCGTGCCGGGCGCATTCGATGGCGGTGCCGCGCCCGATGCCGCGCGAGGCGCCGGTGATGAGGACCTTCTTGCCTTCGAGCAGCATGGCCGATACCTCAGTGGACGGAATGCCCGGCAGCCGGGCGGGTGCGGATCGCGAGCGCGTACGGCATGCCGCTCGCCGAGGGCGGCAGCTCAACGTCGAGTCCGTCCGGGGTCTGGCGCCAGGCGATCGGGTGCGGATCGCCGAGCAGCCGCACCTGGGCGATGGGGCCCGGCAGATAGGGCGTCGAGCGGTAGAGCGTCAGGATCGAGGCCTTGCCGTCGCGCGGGCGGACCATGCCGAGCGCGTACAGCACGCCGGGCTTTTGCGTGAAGCGGAAGTCCCGCGGCGTATACGCCTGGCCGTTGTCGCGTCCCTTGGGCGCCTGTGTCGGTCCCTCGCCGTAGAGCACCCACGGCCGCGTGCCGTAGATCGCCTGTCCGTTCACCTTGAGCCACGCGCCCATCCGCAGCAGGATGGCGCGCACCGGCGCCGGAATCGTGCCGTCGGCGCGCGGCCCGATGTTGAGCAGCAGGTCGCCGTTCTTGCTCACGATGTCGATGAGATCGGTGAGGAGCGAGCGGGCGGTGCGGTACTTGTCGTCGCGCACGTAGCCCCAGGAGCTCAGGCTCACCGAGGTGTCGCTTTCCCAGGGCCGCAGCCTGAGCGTATCGGTCTTGCCGCGCTCGATGTCGAGCACGGCGGTGCCGGCCGCGAACGCCTGCAGCTTGTACGTCAGGACGACGCCCTGGTGGCGCGCCGCGGCGACGTCGTAGTAATAGGCGGTCATGCGCTGCAGGTAGGGCGCGAACGCGGGCTGATTGATCCACCAGTCGAAATAGACGAAGTCCGGATGGTACTCATCGACGAGCTCGGTGCTGCGCGCCAGCCAGTCCTCGAGGAACGCCTGGGAGGGCGGCAGCCAGTCCTGCAGCTGGTTGGGATTGGGCTCGCCCTGCGAGTGATCGCCCGGCAGGTGCATCGGCTCGGCGGGCCCGTAGAGCCCGGCATAGCGCGGATCGTCGACGTCGGAGTCGTACCGGGTGCCCGGGTGATACCACCACCAGTGCTCCGCCCGATGCGAGGAGACGCCGAAGCGCATGCCGTCCGCCCGCACCGCCTTCTCCAGCTCCCCGACCAGGTCCTGCTTCGGTCCCATGCGGGCCGCGTCCCACAGCGTGAACTTCGAGTCGTACTCCGCGAAGCCATCGCAATGCTCGGCCACCGGCACCACGTAGCGGGCGCCCGCCTTCCTGAAGAGCGCGGCCCAGGCCTTCGGGTCGAACTTCGACATGGTGAACTTCGGGATGAAGTCCTTGTAGCCGGACTTCGACAGCGGGCCGTAGACGGCGCGCTGGTATTCATAGGCGTCCGAGCCCTTCACGTACATGTTCCGCGAGTACCACTCGTTCTGGAACGCCGGCACCGAGAACACGCCCCAGTGGATGAAGATGCCGAACTTGGCGTTGCGGAACCAACGCGGCGCGTGATACGCCTCGAGCGACCGCCAGCTCGCCTGGTACGGCCCGCGGCGGATGGTGGCATCGACCCGGTGCATCTGCCGGTGGAGCGCCTGCTCGTAGTCCTTCGGCTCGTTCCAGAGCGGAGGGAAGGTATGCACGGACCATCCCGCTCCGTGCCCCTGCGGGGCCGACGCTGCGGGCCGTCCCAAATCGCTCCCGGCGATCCTGTGCACGGAATGGGCCGCGGGCGCCGCCGCGGCCGCGTGACCGGGCCCGCACGCCGCGAGCGCGGCCAGCGCCGCCGCCACCACTGTTGGAATCCTCGATCGCATCGGCATCGCACTCCAAAGGTCCTGCCCGCGGCTGCCGGGCGCAGGGGACGAATAATAACTCGGACAAATCGTCACGGCGCGGCCTTGCGCGGTGCCGGCCGCTCGAGCACCGCCACGCCCTGGGCGCGCAGGGTGACCGCGCCCACCTTCGCGCCCGGGTGCAGCACGTCGCGCATGAGGCCGGGCAGCTTCACGGTGCGCGGCACCGCGCCGTGGTTGATCAGGATCGTGATTTGCCGCCCCTTGCCGTAGCGGCGCATCAGCTCCACGCCGGGAGGCAGCGGGCCGAGGGACGAGCGCACGCCGGCCGCGGCGAGCGCCCGGCGCAGGAGGCCGCGCGTCAGGCGCCGATCGAAGAGCGCGCCGAGATAGGTGATCTCGCCGCGTCCGTAGGCCCTGCTCAGGGCCGCCGGCTGGCCGCTCAGCCACGAGGTGTGGGGCGCGTATCTCAGGAGGACCCGCGTCCGCGGCGAGAGCGGCTGCAGCGCCTCCGCCCAGATCGAGGCCGTGCCGCTGCCGGCCGGGCCCGCGACGGCCACCGGGGCATCCAGGGCGTAGTACTGCTGCACGCGGCCGCCGAGCACCGGGACCAGGGGCCCCGGCTGGCGCTCGACGCTCAGCCGGTCGTACTCATCCTTCATGCCGCTGCGCGGGCCCAATACGAGGTGGCCGCCGCCGCGCACATACGCCGCAAGATGCCGGCCGAGGCGCGGCGAGATGACGTTGAGTCCCGGTGCGATCACGAGCCTGTAGCGGGCGAGCGGCGCGTCCGCGCTCACGATGTCGACCGCGTGCGTCAGGTCCTCGAGCGGCCGGTAGTAATCGAGCAGCACCTGCAGCTGCCGGTAGTCCGCCGACTGGCGCTGAAAGCCGATGGCCCAGCGGCTGTCGTAGGTGGTCACGATCGCGACCCGCGAGCGCGGCGCGGTGCCGGCGACCGCGGCCGAGGCGCGGCGGAACTCGCGGCCGATGCGGGCCACCTCGCGATAGAGCGGCACCGGCTTGCCGCCGGGGCCGACCAGCGAGCCGTGATACTGCTCCTGGCCGTTGAGCGCGCTGCGCCACTGCCAGAAGAGCACGGCGTCGGCGCCGTGGCCGATCGACTGCCAGGTCATGGCGCGCACCTCGCCCGCATCGAGCGAGTT
>DAHUXV010000196.1 GCA_027306985.1 Gammaproteobacteria bacterium
GGATTGCGCATCGAACTCATCGTTTCCGACGATGACGCCGACGGTTCCGGCTTACAGGCATTGACCAGCCTCACAGACCACGTCGGATCGATCTCTCTTCGTTACGTAAAGCGCCCATCCGACGTTTCCGGAGTGGCCGCATCCCGCAACCGAGCGCTGGCTCAAGCGACCGGCGAGTGGGTCATCTTTCTAGATGATGACGATGCTTTACACCCGAACGCGATCCCCTCTCTCTTACGTTGCGCAAAGGAAAGCAATGCACAGGCATGCATCGGCAACTACAGACAATGCCACGAGTCCGCGAATGGAGAAATTACTGAAATTCAAGAAATGCAGACTTCGGGTGCCGATTTGTACGAGCGGCTTCTCGTCAGCAACTTCATTCCAATCGGATCCTTCATCATACGAAGGTCACAGATACGTTCGCTCTTCAACGCGAACCTAAAGACCCACGAGGATTGGCTTTTTCTTCTCGACAACTTCGCCGGCGCCCATGTTGCGCCGCTAGAAATGAATGTCGTTGACATCTATATCTCGGCAGATGGATCCCGCTCACACCGCAATACGGAAGGTGGACAGAAGCAAATGGCGGCGGATATAGCGCGAATATATTCTCTGCACCCGAACGCTTCGCTCTATCGAGCACGCCGCGATCTACTATGCCGCTTCCCCCCCGTATCAACCAGCGAGTTGATCGGCGCTCCCGCTCAAGACCTTGCCGCGGACGATATTGTAACGACATCGCAAGGAAGGTTCTTTATTGCCAATCGAAAGGAGACCATTCAGCGCTCACTCATAGAGAATGGCGCCTTCGAGCCGTTGGCGGCAAACGTCGCAATCGCCATCTCGCATCTAATACCCGGCCGCATCATCGACATAGGCGCGAACATTGGGACGTTCACGGTTCCGGTAGCCAAGGCACGGCCGGACGCTCTCGTGGTTGCGGTGGAACCGCAGCAGTTTGTGTTTCGACACCTGTGCGCGAACACACTTCTGAATCACCTGAACAATACGGCGCTACTCCATGCTGCGGTCGGCAGCGCCGATAGAGGAGCAACTGTAAAGGTCCCGCGCTTCGACATATACGAGGAGGTCTATACCGGGTCCGTATCCCTCGACAAGGAAGTCATGGAAATTCGCGGCCGAATTCCGAATGTTGCGGAGCCAAATTCGCGCGCATCAATATACGACGACGTCTCGCTTTTTTCACTCAACCAGATCATCGGCGCTAATCCTGTCAGCTTCATCAAGCTCGACGTCGAAGGAATGGAACTCGAGGTGTTGCAAAGCGGGGAGGAAAGAATACTGGAACAGCGCCCATTTCTATACTTCGAAACCTGGACCCTTCCGGATTTCGAGCCCCATCGGCACAAACTGCTGGGTTACGTAAGAGACCTTGGCTATCGGGTGATTGCGGTCGGGAACGACTGCTTCGCGTTTCATCCCGCGTCGATCGAGCCCGGCCTCGTCACAAATTCTCTTGCCAGTCACATGCCGAAATAGATCAGCCGGTCCTGGCAACCAGAGCCAATCCGGTTGGCAAATGATAGGCCGGGTGGGCCCGTACCCTCCTGCGCCAACGCGCGGCGCCGAGCATTGCCGAGTCGCGAACCCAAGCATACGCCCCCGGATCCCCCCGACGAACCGCCGCGCGTTCCGGAACAACCGCATCCAGCCGCTGTATTCACCCACGTCGCGCGGACGCCAGGAGTTCCGCACGTAGCGCAATGACCGCTCCGGATGCGGCATGGTGATGGTCACGCGCCCATCGAGACTGCTCAGCGTCGCATGCCGAGCGGCGAGCCGCCGGGATCGGCACATCGCCGTAGGAGAACCCGCCGCAGGCGATGATGCCGGCAAACTCGGCCAGCCGGTGCCGGCCGGTCACGATGTCCGTCATGTGCACGTCGTAGGGCGCGAAGCCCGCCTGATCGAAGGCCCCGGTGTCTCGGTGCAGCTGTTGACATCCCGCTCCCGTGGCACGGCGATTTTGGGTCTCACCCCGCGCGAAGCGGGCAACCGAGAGCGTGCCGCCGGAATATATATAAGCTATTGGTCTATATCCATTTATCCTTTATAATCGCGATGTGCACTCATAAAGGATAATTCGTTTGTCTTCATCTAGTTATGACATAGACGATGAAGGCCTGCGCTTGCTCGCCAATCTCGAGCAGCACTACGCAAGCTGGGTCGAGGCCGCTCGCCTGCTCTTGCCCGGGCGCCTCACCTGGAAGAGCGTCGCCGGGCGGGAGTACCTATACCGCATCGTCAACGGCCGCGGGCACGGACGTTCGTTGGGTCCTCGCTCGGCCGCGACGGAGCGCTTGTACGAGGCAGCTGCGGTGGCGCGCCAGAGCGCAGATGCACTCTGGCTCCTGTTGAGACGGGAAGGCGCTCTGTACCGGGCCCTGCGTCTGCCCCGGATTTCATCGGCCGCGGCGCAGCTGCTCCGCGAGTTCGACCTGCACGGACTGATGGGCAACACCCTGATGGTCGTCGGCACGAACGCGATTGCGGCATACGAGATCGAAGCCCGCTCGCGCTTTGCCACGGCGGCAGGCGTCGACAGCACGCAGGACTTCGATTTGACCTGGGTGGCTGCGGAGGCGCGCCAGACGACTCTATCCTCCATAGGGGCGGCTCCGCGAACCATTCTCGATGTGATGAAGCGGGTGGACGCCACCTACACGGTGAACACGGAGCGTACATTCCAAGCTCGGAACGCCGTCGGCTACGAAGTGGAGCTGTTGATGCCCAAGAGCCTGGAGCGGACTCTCCCTCGCACGGAACAGCTGTGTCCCTTTGGTTTGCCCGAGCAGGACTGGTTGCTGCCCGGGCGTCGCGTGGAGCACGTGGTCTGCGGTCTCGATGGGTTGCCGGCCAGAATCGTGGCACCTGATCCACGCAGGTTTGCCTTGCAGAAGCTGTGGCTTGCGGACAAGCCGGGGCGAAATCCGTTGAAGAGGCCAAAGGACAGGAAGCAGGGTGAGCTGCTCCTCGTCGCGGTCGCACAGCGGATGCCGGACTATCCGCTCGATGACGAGTTCCGCACGGATTTACCCGAGCCTCTGCAGGTCTACTTCGATGAATGGCATCTGCGGTCGCGGTAACGAAAGCACGCCGTCTGGATCGCGTCAGCCCTGAGGGCGCCCTGCGCCCGACCCTCAGCCCACGAACCGGCGCGCGTTCCGGAACAACCGCATCCAGCCGCTGTATTCACCCACATCGCGCGGCCTCCAGGAGTTCTGCACGTAGCGGAACGATCGCTCCGGATGGGGCATCGTGATGGTCACGCGCCCATCGAGGCTGCTGAGCGCCGCGATCCCGAGCGGCGAGCCGCTGGGGTTGAAGGGGTAGCGGCTGGCGACGGTGCGGTCGTGATTGACGTAGCGGAATCCGACCAGGCCCCGCTTCACACAATCCTCGGCCGCCGCACGCGACTCGAACTCCGCGTGGCCCTCGCCGTGCGCCACCGCGATCGGCAGGACGGAGCCCTCCATGCCGGCCAGGAGCACGGACGGGGAGCGCAGCACCTCGACCAGAGTGAAGCGCGACTCGTACTGCTCGCAGCGGTTGCGGACGAAGCGCGGCCAGTGCGCCGTCCCCGGAATGATGCTCTTGAGGGCCGCGAACATCTGACAGCCGTTGCACACGCCGAGGGCGAACGTCTCCGGGCGCTCGAAGAAGCGCTGGAATTCCTCGCGCAGCGCGTCGTTGAAGAGAATGGACTTCGCCCAGCCCTCGCCCGCCCCGAGCACATCGCCGTAGGAGAACCCGCCGCAGGCGATGATGCCGGCAAACTCGGCCAGCCGGTGCCGGCCGGTCACGATGTCCGTCATGTGCACGTCGTAGGGCGCGAAACCCGCCTGATCGAACGCCGCGGCGGTCTCGGTGTGGCTGTTGACGCCCTGCTCGCGCAGCACCGCGACTTTCGGCCTGACGCCGCGCGAAACGTAGGGCGCGGCGATGTCCTCATCCGGATCGAAGCTCAAGGCGACGTCGAGCCCCGGATCGGCCGCGGCGGTCTGCGCGGCGAACTCCTCATCGGCGCACTGTGGATCGTCACGCAGCCGGCGCATCCGCCAGGAGGTCTCGGACCACGCGCTGCGCAGATCCGTCCATGACTCGTCGAGGACCCGGTCGCCGCCGGCGTGGATTCGCACGCGCAGCTCCTGCAGCGGCGCGCCCATGCGCGCGGCGAGGCCGGCGAGTCCGTGGCGCGACAGGATCTCGCGCAGCCGCGCCTCGTCGGCCGCGGCGATCTGCAGTACCGCTCCCAGCTCTTCCGCGAAGAGCTGCGCCGCAGGCGAGCCGCCCTCGCCCTCGCCCTGGGCCGGCAGCCGGATGTCCAGGCCGCAGTGGCCGGCGAAGGCCATCTCCAGCAGCGTCGCGAGCAGCCCGCCGTCGGAGCGATCGTGATAGGCGAGCACGAGGCCGGCCTGCCGCAGCTCCGCCAGCGCCGCGGCGAGCCGCGGGAGCCGGCGGCTGTCGTCGAGGTCGGGGGGCTCCGCGCCGAACTCGCCATAGACCTGGGCGAGCGCGGAGCCACCCAGCCGATTGCGGCCCGCCCCGAGGTCGATCAGCCAGAGCGCCGTCGGACCGTCGTGAATTTGCAGCGCCGGCGTCCAGGTTCGCCGCGCATCCTCGACCGGCGCGAACGCCGACACGATGAGCGATACCGGCGCAACCACGCTGCGCTGCACGCCCCCGTCCTGCCAGCTCGTGCGCATCGACAGGGAATCCTTGCCCACCGGGATGGCGATGCCGAGGGCCGGGCACAGCTCCTTGCCGACCGCGCGCACCGTCTCGTAGAGCGCTGCATCCTCGCCCGCCTCCCCGCACGCGGCCATCCAGTTGGCCGACAGGCGGATGCGGTTGAGCGAGGGAACGTCCGCCGCCAGGATGTTGGTGATGGCCTCGCCGACGGCGAGGCGTCCGGAGGCAGGGGCATCGAGCACCGCCACGGGCGTGCGCTCGCCCATCGCCATCGCCTCACCCGCATGACCGCGAAGGTCAGCGACGGTCACGGCCACATCGCTCACCGGGACTTGCCAGGGGCCGACCAGCGGATCGCGGCTCACCATGCCGCCCACGGTCCGGTCGCCGATGGTGATGAGGAATGTCTTGTCGGCCACCGCGGGCAGCCGCAGCACGCGGTACACCGCCTCGTGCAGCTCGATGCGGTTCAAGTCGAGCGGGCGCGGCCGCGGGGCCAGGCTGCGCACCTCGCGCACCATGCGCGGCGCCTTGCCGAGCAGCACCTCGAGCGGCATGTCCACCGGCTCGCCGCCGAGGAGCGGATCGGTCACCGTCAGCCGGCCCGTGCCGTCGATTTCCCCGATCACCGCGTAGGGACAGCGCTCGCGCTCGGCGATGGCGCTGAAGGCCGCGAGCGCCCCGTTCGACGACGAGGGCGCCACGACGACCACGTAACGCTCCTGCGCCTCGTTGCACCAGAGCTCGAGCGGCGACATGCCGGGCTCCGCGCTCGGGATCGCGCGCAGGTCGACTCGCGCGCCCCGCTGGCTGTGCGCCACCGCTTCCGGCACGGCGTTCGACAGCCCGCCCGCGCCGACGTCGTGGATGAGAAGGATCGGATTGTCCTCGCCGAGCTCCCAACAGCCGTCGATCGTCTCCTGCGCCCGCCGCTGGATCTCCGCATTGCCGCGCTGCACGGAGGCGAAATCGAGGTCGGCGCTCGAGGCGCCGCTGCCGACCGAGGAGGCGGCCCCGCCGCCCAGGCCGATGAGCATGGCGGGCCCGCCGAGCACGATGAGCTTCGCACCGACGGGCACATCGGACTTCTCGACGTGCGAGCGGCGGATGTTGCCGAGGCCGCCCGCGATCATGATCGGCTTGTGGTAGCCGCGCACCCGGCCGGGCGGGTCGCCGGGCGCGGCGAGCTCGAGGGTACGGAAATAGCCGCAGATCGCCGGCCGGCCGAACTCGTTGTTGAAGGAGGCGGCGCCGATCGGCCCCTCGAGCATGATGTCGAGGGCCGAGGCGATGCGCCCGGGAATCGCCGGCGGCCGCTCCCACGGCCGCTCGTAGCCCGGAATGCGCAGGTTCGATACCGAGAAGCCGGTGAGCCCCGCCTTCGGCCGCGCACCGCGGCCGGTCGCACCTTCGTCGCGGATCTCTCCGCCCGAGCCGGTGGCGGCCCCGGGGAACGGCGAGATCGCGGTGGGATGGTTGTGCGTCTCCACCTTCATCAGGATGTCTATGGCCTCGCGGCTCTCGCGGTAGGCGCCGGTTCGCGGGTCGGGGAAATAGCGCAGCCCTTCCGAGCCTTCGATGACCGCCGCGTTGTCGCGATAGGCCGAGAGCACGCCCTGCGGGTGGCACGCGTGCGTGTGGCGGATCATCGCGAAGAGCGATTCCTCCTGCTCGCGGCCGTCGATGATCCAGCGCGCGTTGAAGATCTTGTGCCGGCAATGCTCGGAGTTGGCCTGCGCGAACATCATGAGCTCGGCATCGGTCGGATCGCGGCCGAGCTGGCGGAAGCTCACGAGCAGGTAGTCGATCTCCTGCGCCGAGAGCGCGAGCCCCATCGCGCGATTCGCCGCCTCCAGGGCGTCGCGGCCGCCCGCGAGCGGGATCCGCCGGGCGGGTCTCGGCGAGGAGTGGCCGAAGAGCCGGTGCGCCTCAGCGGCATCGAGCAGCGCCGTCTCCGTCATCCGATCGAGCAGCGCGGGCGCGATCCGCGATAGCCGCTCCCGCCCGAGCGGTTGGCGGGCCGCGATCCGGTACTCGATGCCCCGCTCGATGCGCTCCACGGCGGCAAGCCCGCAGACGTGCGCGATGTCCGTCGCCTTGCTCGACCAGGGCGAGATCGTCCCCTCCCGCGGTACGACCAGCAACCGCTCGCCCTCGCCGCCCGGGCTGCCGGCCGCGGCCCGCGGTCCGTACGTCAGCAGCCGCTCCAGGATCCGCTGCTCGCCATCGGTGAGCGGCCGCGCCAGCGCCGCGAAATGCATGTAGCGCGAGGCCACGCCGGTCACCGCCGGCTCGAGCGCGGCGATGCGGGCCAGAAGCTTCTCGATGCGAAAGCCCGAGAGGGCCGGGGTACCGGGCAGGGCGAGCAGCCGCATCTACTTCTTCTCCCCCGTGGGGGGCGAATAGAGCGGCATGGGGAATTGCGCGACATTGGCGCCGGCATCGAGCGCCGTGATCTTGCTCACCCCCTGCTTCTTGACCTCGTCGATCCGCAGCACCGAGTGCAGCGGCAGGAAGGTGCGCTTGACCCCGGCGAACTCGCCCTTGATCCGCTCCTCGGAGGGGTCAAGGACCACCGAGGAGCGCTCGCCGAAGACCAGCTCCTCGACCTCGATGAACCCGAAAAGGTCGCCGTGGCCCACCCTGCGGGCGTAGACCTCGTAAACCTTGCCCTGATTCACGAACATAATGCGGAAAATGTGACTGGCTGCCATGGCTCAGGTGAGGCCCGCTGCTAGTTTGGAGGCGACATTATATTGCCGGGCGCGCCGGGGAAGCTGCCGCGTCCGCGCAATGGTCCCGGATTTTCGCAGCTAATGGCCACTTGACTTCAGGGCATCATGTCGCTTCGCCTGCGCGTCGTCAGCGATCATCGGCGGCAGCTCGCTGAGCACCATACCGTCGTTTTCGGCGTGAGCGGCGGCTCCATCGGGCGCTCCGGCGACAACGATTGGGTGCTCCCGGACCCGCTGCGCTACGTCTCCGCGCACCACGCCCGGGTCCATTTTCGCGACGGAAATTTCTATCTCGAGGACCTGAGCACCAACGGGGTGTTCGTCAATGAGCGGCCCGAGCCGCTCTCGAAGCTCGGCTCGAGCGGCTATCGCCTGAAGAACGGCGATGTGCTGCGCTTCGGCGACTACCAGGTCGTGGTCGCCATGGATACCGAGACGGTGCCCGAGATCCCCGAGCTCGACCCGGGCGCGGCGGTTCCGACGAGCATTCACGCGCTGCACCCGATCGGTCGCGCGGCGCAGACGGACATCGGCGCCATGCTCGATCTCGAGGAGCTCCTGGTGAGCGATCGGGCGGCCGCCTCGGGCAGCTTTCGGCCGGTGAACGCCTACGGTCAGGCCATCCTGCCGGCGCGAGCGGCTCCTCCCCCGGTGCCGAAACCCGCGCCCGCGCCCGCCGCCGACCCGAGCGAGGACTCGATTGCCCGCCGCATCGCTCGGCTCGCCAAGGCCGCCGGGCGAGACTCGCGCGGCGCCAGCGCGCCGGCGCTCTATGACGTGCAATCCGGACTGCAGGCCTTCTGCCGCGGCGCGGGCATCGAGCCCGAGAAGCTGCCGGCCGAAGCGCAGACGCGCCTGCTGCACCTCACCGGCCAGCTCCTGCGCGAGGCGCTGGTGGGCCTGAAGGACCTCGAGCGCTCGCGCAGCGAGATCCGCGACCGCTTCCGCATCGAGCTGCCGCCGCCCGAGCCGGACGATCCGCGGCCCTCGCTCGGGCGCTCGACCGTCGATGAGCTGCTGCTGCAGATTCTGGTGCAGCACGAGAGCCGCAGCATCGATGCCGTGCAGTGGCTGCGGGAATCGGTGGCCGAGGCGAAGGCTCACGAGCTCGCCACGGCGCAGGCGATGCGCGCCGCCTTCATCGAGTTCCTCGACCGGCTCGATCCGGCGGAGCTCGAGGCACGCTTCGAGCGCGCTGCCCGCCGCGGGAAGGCGCGCTCGGCCGACAAAGCCCAGTACTGGGAGCTGTTCACGACTTTCTACCGCAATCTCATCGAGATGCCCGCGGACCATCTGCCGCATACCTTCGTCGAGGCGTTTGCCGCGGCTTACCGGGAAGTCGTCAAGAGGAAATAGGCCGGCTGCCGCCGGGCTCTTACCCCGCGTCCGGTGCGGCCTTGAGCTCGATCTTGTTGCCATCGGGATCGCGCACATAAAGCGAGGGTCCCTCGCCGTCTGCCCCATAGCGCAGACCCGCTTCCACCACCGCGACCTGCGCGGCCGCCAGATGCGCGCGCAGGGCCGCCTCGTCGAAAGGCGACACCCCGAGCGCGAAATGGTCGATGTTGGGCCGGCGCGCATCGGGCGGGTCCGACGCCCCGGCCGGAACCAGATCGATCAGCGAGCGGCCGGCGCGAAGCTGGACGAGACCGAGCTCCGGCTGCTCCCGCTCCACCGCCAGTCCGAGCACATCCCGGTAAAAGCTCAGCGCCCGCGCCGGGTCGGCGGTCCGCACGACCACGTGATCGATGCCGGTGATGTGGAAGCTGTGCATACGTGCCTCGATACCGTGAGATCGACCCGCAGAATATATCTCGGCGTCGGGGTATGCGGACTGGCCCTGCGGGAAGCCGTCAGGAAGGCGCGGGCGCCGGCTGGAGCCGGGCCGGCGGCACGGGCGGCGAGGCCAGCCCGACGTTCACGTACCAGTGCTGTGAGCCGGCCGCGCGCCGCCGGGCGATGACTTCCTCGTGCAGCTCGAACATCCCGGGCAGGAGGTGCCGTCCCGCCAGGGGCGCACCGCGAAATTCGAGAAAGGCGCGGTCGTCGCGATAAGGCCGCCACGCGGGACCGGCGGGCGCGCGCGGCACGCCGTCGCGGGCAAAGGTCGTGAAATAACTCATAACCGCTTCGCTCAGGGCGCGCTCGCGGGGGTCGTCCGGCGGGCGCGGCCACAGCTGCGGCCAACCGTCCGCAGCACCTATGCGGCCGAACTCGTAGGGCAGCTCGCTCGCGTGGAATGCCTCGAGTCCCGCAGCCTGCTGCGCCGGATAGCGGTGCGCAAAGTAGTAAAGATACGCCGGCAAGCCGAGCTCGGTCTGCCCTCTTGCCAGACGCTCTGCGCTCCATCCGTAGAACGCGTCGCGCGCCGCCGCCAGCGCGCTCTCCTCGATGTCCGTCGCCGGATAGCGGGCGAGATAACTCGGCGCCAGGTCCCCGTAGATGCTCCGCACGCGGCTCTCGTAATCCGCCGCGCTCCTCGGCAGCGGCGGCAGGAAAATCGGCCGCAGCGAGCGGACCTCGCCCTCGTTGAAGCCGGCGATCATCGGCACCGGCGCCTGCCCGCCGCGGTCGAAGCACTCGATGACCTGTAGCGGCAGGACCCAGCCGTCGATGGTCGCCTGCGGATCGAACGCGGCCGCCGCCGCTTCCGTCACCAGGGACTCGGCCGGCATCGCCCGCAACGCGGCCAGGTCCGCGGCGCCCAATTGCCGTGCCAGCCGCTCGCCCACGGACTGCGCCGACGGCTGCCCGAAGCATTCGCGCGTCAGCTGCGGATTCGATACCAGATAACCGCTCTGCAGGATCACCCGTTGGAAAAGCCCCCGCGCCAGGGGACTCGACATCAGCTCGATCGCGCTCAACGCGCCCGCCGACTCGCCGAACAGTGTCACATTGTCGGGATCGCCGCCGAAAGCCGCGATGTTGTTCCGCACCCAGCGCAGCGCCTCGATCTGATCGAGCAGTCCGTAGTTCCCCGAGGCGGCGTGCGGCGACTCCGCGCTCAACCCCGGATGCGCGAGATACCCGAGCACACCCAGCCGGTAATTCACCGTGACGATGACGACGCCCTTGCGCGCCAGCGGCTCGCCGTCGTAGAGCCCGCTCGCCGGGTCGCCCCGGCGCAGCGCGCCGCCATGAAGCCAGACCATGACGGGCGAGTTGCCAGCCGCCGCGGGGCGCCAGACATTGAGAAACAGGCAGTCCTCGCTCATGCGCGGCGGTTCCTGTGCGTAGACACTGCCCGGCGCCGAAGGCTCTTGCAGGCACGCCGGCCCGAACGCGACCGCGCGACGCACGCCGCGCCACCGGGCTGCCGCCACGGGGGGCTTCCAACGCAATTCGCCCGTCGGGGGCTCCGCGTAACGGATGCCTCTGAATGCCGTCACGGCGCCCGCGAGCTCGAGTCCCGCCAGCGCGCCGCGCGCCGTACGCACCGTGGCGCGGGGATCGGGGGGATGCGCAACCGGACTCACGGGATGTGACCGCGCGCGCCGGGGCAACCCGGCAATGGCGGCGCAGCGGCCAGGCCGCGCCGGCGGCCGCTCAGCGGCCGCTCTTCTTGCGCGCCGTTGCCGCCTTGGGGGACTTCGGGGAGTGGCTGCAGAGCGCGACGAAGCCGGCCGCCATGAAACGCGCCAGACGATCCTTGACCGCCTCGAAGTCGTCCGATTTGCAGATGCCGCTCGAGAGGCGATCGATGCGCCCGGTGCGGCCGAGCGCGTGCATGAACGCGCCGGTCACGAAATCGTAGCCCCAGAAGATGTCCGCATCCGCGCAACCGGGCAGCGCCTTCTTGAGGATGCCGATCAGCTTCAGCACCACCGGGTCGAAGTGCAGGTCCATCATCGCGGCCCCTTCCTGGGAATTGCTCACCTGCGAGGCGAATGCGGCGAAATTCCGCCACCCTTCGCCGCCGTTGATGTAGAGGTCCAGGTCCGTGTCCAGGAACGCGCGCAACGCGCCCTCCACCGTCGGGGAGCCGCCGCACTCGCGCTCGTAATGATCGAGGGCGTCGAGTCTGCGGCTGCTGGTCGTGCCGGCGCGCCGCGTGAACACCGCCTCGAACAGCCGGCGCTTGTCGGTGAAGTAGTAGTGCATCAGCGAGGTGTGCACCCCGACTTTCAGCGCGACGTCGCGCAGCGTCACGCCGTTCAATCCGTGCTTGGAGAAAAGATACTCCGCGGCGTCCAGCATCTGCTCGAGGGTCTCGGCGCGCTGCTGCGCCTTGGTGCGCGGTCTGCGCCTGTTCGTGAGACGCCTTGCCATCTTCGCAACCTTCCACGAAAAGCAGCTCTGGAAGCGCGAAGAGTAGCATTAAACGCATTCCGGCCGCGCCGGTCTAGTCGCCCGCGAACTGCGCACGCAGGCGTTTCTTGTCGATTTTCCCCGTCGCCGCGAGCGGCATCCTGTCGACGAACACGATCTGCTCCGGCAGCCACCAGTCCGGCACCTTGCCGCGCAGCGCCGCCAGCAGCGCCTCGCGCTCGAGCGTGTGTGCCCTGCGCGGCTCCACGATGAGCACGGGCCGCTCACCCCACTTGGGATGCGGCCGGCCGACCACGGCCACCAGACCGACCCCGGGCAGACCCCCGACGATGTCCTCGACTTCCCGCGGATTGATCCACTCGCCGCCGGATTTGATGAGGTCCTTCGCCCGCCCGGTGATCGTCAGGTTGCCGGCCTCGTCGATCAGCGCGAGATCGCCCGTGTCGAAGTAACCTTCCGCATCGAGACTCGGCTGCGGCTGTTTGAAATAGCGCTCCGCGACGCTCGCCCCCCTCACCATCAGCCTCCCGACCCGCGAGCGCTGCTCGGACAACGCCGCCCCGTCGGCATCCACCAGCTTCAGGTCGAGCCCCATGGGCGGCCGTCCCGAGGTGCGCGGGCCGGCACGGGGCGGAACGTTCGGCGGCTCTATGGTCCCGAGCGGGGACAGCTCCGTCATGCCCCAGCTGGTCTGCACACGCACCTCGAGCCGCTCCTCGATGCGCCGCAGCAGCGCCTCGGGACAGTGCGAGCCTCCGACGAGGATGCGCCGCAGGCTCGGCAACTCCCCGCCCGTCTTCTCGAGGTGCTCGACCAGGCCGAGCCACACGGTCTGCACCGCGGCCGCCACGGTCACCCGCTCCTCGACGATCAGGTCGTACAGGTGGCCCGGATCGGTGCTGCGCCCCGGCAGCACCATTTTCGCGCCCACGGCCGGCGCCGCGAACGGGAACCCCCAGCCGTTGGCGTGAAACATGGGCACCGCCACCAGCACGGCATCTTCCCCGGTGAGCGCGATCGCATCCGCCTGCAGCGCCCGCAGGGTGTGCAGGTAGTTCGAGCGATGCGTATAGAGGATTCCGCGCGGCTTGCCGACCGTGCCGGACGTGTAGCAGAGCCCGGCGGGCGTGTCCTCGTCGAAATCCCCCCACTGCGCCGCCCGCCCGAAGAGCCGCAGCAGATCCTCCAGACTCCACTGGCGCGCACGCTCCCGGAAGTCCTCCTCGGGAGTCTGACCGTCGAGCAGGATCACCGTCTGCAGCGTCGGGCAGCTCGCGAGCAGCTGCCGCGCCAGGGCCTGCAGGCCCGCACCCACCGCGATCCAGCGATCCTGCGCCTCATTGACCATCTCCGAAAGATGGCTGACGCTCAGGCGCGGATTCAGGGTATGGCACACCAGGCCGGCGCCCATGGCCGCGTAGTACAGGGTCAGATGATCCTGCGTGTTCCAGGCGAGCGTCGCGACCCGATCGCCCTGTCCGAGTCCCTGATCCAGCATGGCGCCGGAAACCAACTGGCAGCGCTC
>DAHUXV010000199.1 GCA_027306985.1 Gammaproteobacteria bacterium
TTGGAAGTGCGGCAGAGCACCACCACGCCCCGGTCCTCCCGCCGCAGGAACGGCTCCAGCGAGTCGCCCCCCAGATACGGGTTCACCGTGACGGCGTCGGCACCGTAGCGCTCGAAGGCCTCGATCGCGTACCGCTCCGCCGTGTTGCCGATGTCGCCGCGCTTGGAGTCGAGGATGACCGGCACGCCGGGATAGGTGCGGTGGATGTATTCGATGGTGCGCTCGAGCTGATCCTCCGCCTCGTAGGCCGCGTAGTGGGCGAACTGCGGCTTGTAGGCGCAGACCAGATCCGCCGTGGCATCGACGATGGCCTTGTTGAACTGGAAGATCGGCGAGGGCTGAGCGGCGATCTGCCGCGGAAAGCGCTCGATTTCCGGATCGAGCCCCACGCACACCAGGGAATCGCTGCGTGCCCAGCACGCAGCAAGCTGTGTCAGGAAAGTCATGCGACTTGCGCGCGCTGCGCCGCGAGGCTGCGCTTCTTCAGGTGCACCAGCAGCAGCGTCACCGCGGCGGGCGTCACGCCCGGCACCCGCCCCGCCTGCCCCACCGTCGCGGGGCGGTACTCCGCCAGGCGGCCCCGCACCTCGTGCGAGAGTCCCGCCACCTGCTCGTAATCGATGTCGTCGGGCAGCTTCGTCTCCTCGTTGCGGCGCTGGCGCTCGATTTCCTCGTGCTGCCGCTCGATGTAGCCGGCGTATTTTGCGCGGGCTTCGACCTCCAGGCGTACCTGCGAGGCGATGCGGTCGTCGGGCGGCGCCAGGAGCCAGTCCGGCCGGCCCGCAACCTCGAGCAGATCGCCGTAGCCGACTTCCGGGCGGCGCAGCAGCTCGAATGCGCAGACGTCGCGCGCCAGCGGGCCCGAGAGCACTCTGCGCGACCACTCCTCGGGCACCTCGTCCGGATGCACGCGTACGCTGCGCAGCCGGGCGGTCTCCGCCTCCGACAGGCGCCGCTTCGCCTCGAAGAGCCGCCAGCGCTCCTCGTCCACCAGGCCGAGCTCGCGGCCGAGCGGTGTCAGGCGCAGGTCCGCGTTGTCCTCGCGCAGCAGCAGCCGGTGCTCGGCGCGGCTCGTGAACATGCGGTACGGCTCCCGCGTGCCCCGGGTCACGAGGTCATCGATGAGCACGCCCAGGTAGGCCTCGCTGCGCTTCGGCACCCACGCTTCGCGCTGGCGGCAGGCGAGCGCCGCGTTGATGCCGGCGACGATCCCCTGCGCGGCGGCCTCTTCGTAACCGGTGGTGCCGTTGATCTGTCCCGCGAAGAAGAGGCCCTGGAGCACGCGCGTCTGCAGCGAGGGGCGCAGGTCGCGCGGGTCGAAGTAGTCGTACTCGATCGCATAGCCCGGCCTGGTCAGGTGCGCGCGCTCGAATCCGGGGATGCTGCGCACGAGCTCGTACTGCACGTCGAAGGGCAGGCTGGTGGAGATGCCGTTGGGGTAGATCTCATGGGTGTCGAGGCCCTCAGGCTCGACGAAGATCTGGTGCGAGGTCTTGTCCGCGAAGCGGAAAACCTTGTCCTCGACCGACGGGCAGTAACGGGGGCCGACACCCTCGATGATCCCCGTGAACATCGGTGAGCGGTCGGCCGCCCGCCGGATGATGTCATGGGTCCGCTCGTTGGTATGCGTAATGAAACAATCGATCTGCTTCGGGTGCTCTTCGGCGCGCCCCAGAAACGAGAACACCGGCAGCGGGTCGTCGCTGGCCTGGCGCGTCATGGCCGAAAAATCGAGCGTCCGGCCGTCCAGCCGCGGCGGTGTCCCGGTCTTGAGCCGCCCGACCCGCAGCGGCAGCTCCCGCAGCCGGCTCGCCAGCCGGTTGGACGGCGGCTCGCCGGCCCGGCCGCCCTGGTACTGCTCGAGGCCCACGTGAATGCGGCCGCCGAGGAAAGTCCCCACGGTGAGAACCACCGCCGGCGCCTGCAAGACGATACCGGTCACGGTCACGACACCCTTGACCGTCTCCCCCTCGACCATGAGGTCGGCGGCCTCCTGCTGGAAGACGGACAGGCCGGGCTCGCTCTCCAGCAGCGAGCGCACGGCCTTGCGGTAGAGCTGGCGATCCGCCTGGGCGCGGGTCGCGCGCACGGCCGGACCTTTGCTGCCGTTCAAGGTCCTGAACTGAATGCCCGCGCGGTCCGTGGCGCGCGCCATCGCCCCACCCAGCGCGTCGATCTCGCGCACGAGGTGACCCTTGCCGATGCCGCCCACCGCCGGATTGCAGCTCATCTGCCCCAGGGTCTCGATGCTCTGGGTCAGCAGCAGCGTGCGCGCGCCCATGCGGGCGGCCGCCAGGGCGGCCTCCGTGCCCGCGTGGCCGCCGCCGATGACGATGACGTCGAAAGATTGGGCGAAGCGCATATGTATATTCTAGGACGTGCCGAACCCGCGCGCCGCATTCCTGCTCTTCTGTCTGGCCGCTCTGCTTCCGGCCGCCGGCCGCGCTCTCGCCGCGGAGCGTCTGGCGCTCTCGCCCTGCGAGCTGCACCAGAGCGAGCGGCTGACCCTCATTCAGGCCGAATGCGGCCG
>DAHUXV010000127.1 GCA_027306985.1 Gammaproteobacteria bacterium
TCTGCTCGGCATTGCCGTGCTGCCGCATCGGGTGGGCGGGGTCATGGACGTTGTCCTCATTGTAGCTGTCAGGAGCCTCGACATTGTTGGTGGAAGCGATGTAGTGGCCTCCTTTCTCACCCATCTGCCCCGGAACGCGGATGGCGTAGCGCGCCGTGCCCTGCTGATCGGCCGGAATGCTCTCGACGACAAATGCCTGAACGCGGTCGGACACCACCCAGTTGACACCGCGGGTGCACTTGCCGATCACGATCCTGCGGCCGGACCTGGCGCGATACTCGGGTCGTCCGACGGTGAGCAGCTCGACGGCATGGCGGGCGCTGTCCGCGAATGCCGCGGCGTAGAAGTTGCCGACCTGCCAGTCCAGACCCGGCCTGCGATAGCCGGAGAAGGGATGGGCCAGAGTCGGTCCGAGGATACCGATTCCACCTCCCGCATAGCCGCTGACGGTCACGCCGCGATCGTTTTGCGCGTGCTCGCTGCCGATCTCTCCGGCGGAGTCCGTGACCGTGTAGCGGTGGGCTCGTGGGTCGCTCGGTCTGGCGATGAACGAGACGAGATACTCCTGCGGGAAGAAATGCTGGTCCTCGGAGCTGACATGGATGCTCTTTCCGTCCCGCGTGGCCGGCCCCAGAATCACCGCACCGCTGCAGCAATGGATGCCGCAATCCGCCGTCACCTGGGCGAGAGTCGTGGCAGGCGGTGTTCCCTTGAGACCGAAATAGCTGTTGATCATCATGATCTTGTCGAAATGGCCGAGCTCGCGGGCGAACACGGAGCGCGCCAGCTCCGCCGCGGCGCCTTCGGCAAGGCCATGCATCAGCTCCAGAGCTTCCGGCACGAGGAGGTCGTAGTAGGCCTCCTGCTGCCGCAGGTAGGCGGTGATGCTCTCCGGGCTGCCCTGCACGGGCAGCAACTCGCGATACCATCCCTCGTAGACCCAACGGATGAGGTCCGCGGCCCGCTCCCCGTATTGCCTCCCGATCTGGTGCCAGGAGCCGGTCAGCTCGCCCAGGTAGCGCGGATGCGGCTCATAAGGCGGGTAGCCCGTGGCAATCCGGTATTTTCCCATGTTGACGTTCCGGCCGGTCCACTGCGGCGGATAGCTCTGGGTCGGCGCGGCTGCCACGGGCAACTCCCGCGCGGGCGCGCTCGGAGAGGCGCTCCAAGCCGGAGAAGGACAGGCACCCAGGGCCGCCGCAGCACTCGCCGATGCCGCGGCCCGGATCAGTTCCCGCCGGCTGAGCGTGTTGGGAAATTGTGGATCATCAGCCATCAGGTCCCCCTGGGTTCGGCACTGGTCCGATGGGACGCATCGTTATCGTAACTGGCCGCCAGTGGGAGGGCGGCCTTTACCGGTATCCTAATTCGGGGCGGGGCCCGAAGCCATCGCATGTAGGCCGTCACGCGGCTTGCCGCATCCGGATCACCGTTTCGCAGCGGCAGGTCAATCCCCTCCGCGCCGCCCGTGGGGCGCGGAGGGGATCGGAGCCGAACCTCTTTCCTGGACTGGCCCGGCGGCACCTGGGGCGTCCTCAAACCGCGTCCGAACCTTAGGGAGCCCTTGCGCGGTAGGGGATGACCGGCCGCTTAAAGGACCTTGCACAGGGTTGAGTTCCCGAACCGCAACTGGCCAACCATGCTGCGGATCGAGACGCCCCGCTCGCGGAGCGCGACGATAGCTGCTTGCACCGATTCGTTGAGGTTCGATGACCAGCCCAGCCGGACCCCGTTCCGGTGCGCTCGGCCGAGGCTGATCCGGGACCGCTCGCGGTGCTGCTCTTGCTCACGTCGAGCGAGAGGCACGAAGGAAACGGCCGCGGATTTTCCCGACCCGGTCATGGTATCGAGGCCGTCCTCATGGGAGTAGAGATCAATGCCGTGACGGTGCAGCGCATTCACCGCGCCGATCACGTGCCGCGTAGTACGCCCGATACGGCTGATGGACCAGACCGCCAGCACGTCGAACTCGCCAACGGCGGCAGCATGGAGGAGCGCATTCAGGCTGGGGTGCGCTGCGGTGCCGAGGTACGCCGCGTCATTGCACGTGGCGACTACCGGCCAGCCGCGCTCTGAAGCGACCGTAGCCGGGGCGGAGAGTGCTGATCAGCCGCTCTGTCGCATTCATCAGGCGGCAGTACAATGCGGCCATGCACACTTACCTCTCCCCACGGCAGGATTCCCGTGGGATTCCCGAGGTTCATAAGGGTGCTTGCGACTGAGTGGAAGTCGTTGCAAAGAATAGGTTTCTCTTTACTTTTAGATACTTGCAATATGCACCGATGGGTCCCACGAGCCAGCATGCCGCGGGTATCTTCTAGTCGTAGCCCCCGGAACCCAGCGCCGGTTTGGCATCCGTGGCGGGCCGCCGAGGCTGGTCGAGTATCCACGCGGACCTCATGCCCGAGGGGCGCGATGCCGGTCTGTGCGCTGCATCACGCAATTGCGCTCAAGCACACGTCAGGATTTTCGATCCATGAGGAGGCGTGGGCAGTGCATGCCTCCGCGCCATTGCAAGACTCGCGACCGAGAACATGTGACCCTCTTGAGCATCCTCGAGCCCAACCGCATCCTCATCATCGACGACAATCGGGCGATTCACGAGGACTTTCGCAAGATACTCGTGAGTCCGGAGCGGCACGAGGCGCTGAGCGCGCTGCACGCGAAGATCTTCGGCGAGCCCGCGCCGCCCGGCCAGTCCACGCCCGATCCCCAGCTCGACTTCCAGCTCGACTGCGCCCAGCAGGGTGCCGAAGCGCTGGTGCTGGTCCAGCGGGCACTCGCAGAGCACCAGCCCTACTCCGTCGCCTTCGTCGATATGCGCATGCCGCCGGGCTGGGATGGCCTGGAAACGATCGAGCACATCTGGGCCGTCGATCCGGACATTCAGATGGTCATCTGCTCGGCCTATTCCGATCACGACTGGAAGGAGATCGCCGGCCGGCTCGGCCGGTCCGACCGGCTGCTGGTGCTGAAGAAGCCCTTCGACGTGATCGAGGTCCTGCAGTGCGCTCACGCGCTGACCTCCAAATGGCGCAACGCATGCGCGCTGCGGGAGCGGCTCGACACGCTCGAGAAGAGCGTCTCGGAGCGCACCCTCAGCCTCGAGGCCGCCAACCGGCAGCTGCGCCACCTCGCCACCCATGACGTCCTGACGGGTCTGCCCAATCGTGTCCTCCTCGACGACCGGCTGAGTCAGGCCATCGCGCACGCCGAGCGCGCCGGGGAAGGCTTCGCGGTCTGCGTGCTCGACCTCGACCGGTTCAAGCTCATCAACGACTCCCTGGGGCATCGCGCCGGCGATGACCTGCTGAAGCACGTTGCCCGGAGGTTGGTGGGCATCGTCCGCGGGGCCGACACGGTGGCCCGCCTCGGCGGCGACGAGTTCGTGATGATCCTCAGCCAGGTGGCGTCGCCCGAGGAGGCCGACCGAGTCGCCGCCCAGATCATCGAAGATCTGCGCACGCCCGTGATGATCTCCGCATTCGAGGTACACGCCTCGGTGAGCATCGGTGTGGCGTTCTATCCTCGCGACGGCAGAACGATCGAGACACTCTACGCTCACGCCGACGCGGCAATGTACGCTGCAAAACAACGTGGCGGCTCGAACTTCCAGTACTTCGCATCGAGCATGACACTCGTGACGGAGGATCGGGTGCGGTACGAAGCCGATCTGCACCGGGCGCTGCAGCTGGAGCAGTTCGAGCTCCACTATCAACCCAAAGTGAGCGGGCCGGCGCGGCAATTCCACAGCGTCGAGGCGCTGATCCGCTGGCGCCACCCGGAACGGGGGCTGATTCCGCCGGACCACTTCATCCCGCTCGCGGAGGAATCCGGGCTCATCGTGCCGATCGGCGAGTGGGTGTTGCGCGAGGCCTGCCGCCAGGCACGCGCCTGGGAAGACCAGGGCCTGCCGTCGGTACGCGTGGCGGTCAACGTGTCCGCACTGCAGTTCCGCCGGCTCAGCCTCGTCGAGACGGTGCGGCGCGCGCTGGCCGATGCGCGGATCGACGCGGAGTGTCTGGAAATCGAGCTCACCGAGAGCGCGGTGATGAGCCACCCGGAGGAATCGATCGATACGCTCGAGCGGCTGAGCCGCATGGGCGTGCTGGTCTCCGTCGACGACTTCGGGACCGGCTATTCGAGCATGACCTATCTGCGGCGGTTTCCGATCGACAAGCTCAAGATCGACCGCAGCTTCATCGCCAGCCTGATGACTTCCGCCGATGACGCCTCGATCGTACGGGCGATCATCTCACTCGCCCACGGCCTGCGGCTGAAGGTCGTCGCCGAAGGCGTCGAGACGGCCGAGCAGCTTGCGATGCTGGAGAGTCTCGGGTGCGATCAGTACCAGGGTTACTACTTCAGCCCGCCGCTGACGGCCGCGGCCCTCGAAGCGCTGATGCGCCGGGAGCGAGAGGCCGACATTGCCCGGACGGAGGACCTGGCGGAGCGCACCCAGAGCAGACTCGCCGTCCTGCCGCAGAGCGCAGCGGCCAAATAGCCCGAGACGAATCATGTGCCGCCGCCGGCCCGTGCGAGATCACAGTGATGCCCCGCGCGCCGCGAGGCGCGCATGCTGAGCCTGCCGAAGCTTCTGGTGAGGCTGCGCCGTGGCGTACTTCGCAGGCCGGCACGGCTGCTCGCGCTACTCGTGGCGCTCTCGATCGCAGCGGACCTCTTGGTCGGCATCAGCGTCCACAGCGCCGCCGCCCCGGCCGGGGCCGCGCCCCTGCAGGACCCGGGCTTCCTGCACCACGTTACCGGGCGCCTGGCGTCCCTCGAGGCCCTCTGCCGCGTGCTCTTTGCCGCACAGCTTCTCATTGCCGGCGCCTTGGCCCTGGCACTCGCGCATGCGACACGGCGCGAGCGAGAGATCGCGGCGCGGGCGGCGAGCCGCTCCCGCGCGCGCATGGCGCGCGAGGTCGAGCAGTCGCAGGCTCTGCTCGAGCGCTTGAGCATCGCGACGCAGGCCGCGGGTATCTACTGCTGGGAGCTCGACTGGCAGACCTATGCGATCACGTTCGACGCGAGCCGCCTGCCCCCTTCCGAGGTCGCCGCGGCGTCGCGGCGCCACTTCGGCGCGGAGCTCGGCAGCGACCTCTTCAAATGGGTGCACCCGGAGGATCAACATATCGGCGGCAAGACGATCCTCGATGCCCTGGCCCGCGGGGACGTCCATGCTTCCTTCAGATATCGCATCGTGCTGCCCAACGAGTCGGTCCGACATGTGCAAGCCTGTGCACGCACCTACTGCGGTCCGGACGGCAAGCCGCTTCGCTCGCTCGGCGTGAGCTGGGATATCACCGCGGAAGTCGAGGCGGCCGCGAGCGCCGCGCGCAACGCGGCGAGCGAGCGAGCCATGCTCGAGCGCCTGAGCGTCGCCACCCAGGCTGCCGGGCTGCGGTGCTGGGAGTTCGACTTCAAGCAAGGACGGGTCGTCTGGCTCGATCAGGGACTCGATCCGCACGATCGCTCTCCTGAGGCCATCGCGGCCGCCGGAGCGGCGATGTTCGCGGAAATCCTCCCCGAAGACGACGCGGAGGCACGAGCCCGTACCGCCGAGGCGCTCGAGCGCAAGCTGCCGATGGTGTCGACGCGCGCCCGGCGTCGGGACAGCGACGGCACCCTCCACCATGTCCAGCTATATCAGCGTCTCTTCTATGACGAGCGGGATCAACCGGCGCGCGCAGTCGGCGCGATCCTGGACATCACCGAGTCGTTTCAGCGTCAGGCCGAGCTCGAGGCCCTTTCTGTCCGTTTCTCCATAGCCACTCGCGCCGCCAACGCGGGCGTGTGGGAGTACTCGTCGAAGGACGGCAGCATCTGGTGGAACGAGACCATGTACTCGATCTATGGCTGCTCGCCCCAGAGCTTCCGCCCGACGCTCGAGTCCGCAATCGCCATGATCCATCCCGACGACTTGGCGAGCGCACAGTCGGCCTGGGACGAGGCGCTGCAGAGCTCGAATCAGCTGCGCGTGGAATTCCGCGTCGTGCGGCCCGACGGAAGCATTGCGCACGTCATGATGAATGCTGCGGTCATCACCGTGCTCGACACGCTCGAGCGGCACCTGGTAGGCATCGCCATCGATATGAGCGAGCGCGTCGCCGCCGAGCAGCGCGAGCGGCGCTTGCAGAAGCAGCTCCGCGAGGCCTTCCATCAGGCCGGGATGGCAGAAGTCGCGACGGGCGTCCTGCACAACGTCGGCAACGTTCTCAACAGTCTGGGCGTTGCGGCTTCGACCGCGCAGGCGTGCCTGAAGTCCCAGCAGGTCGAGCGCGTCGGTCAGCTTTCCGCCCTGCTCGAGGCCAACCGCGAGTCACTGGCAGACTTCATGGTGAACGACGAGCGTGGCAAACGGCTGCCCGAGTATCTCTCCGCCCTCGGCGCCCGGCTCGTGTCGGACCACGACCTGGTCGGCCAGGAATTCCAGGCCGTCAGCGAGCACGTCGACTACCTGCGCCAAATCATCCACGCGCAGCAGTCCTTCTCCCGGATGGGAGGTGCGCACGAGTCCGTGGACATCGGCGAGCTGATCGAGGTGGCTCTCACCCTGAAGGCGCAGAGCCTCAAGGGCGTGGAGGTCGTGCGGGACTTCGACAAGCTCCCGCCCGTGCTGACCGACCGCTACAAGCTGCTGCAGATCATCGTCAACTTCATCGCAAACGCCTGCGACGCCATCGCGATGGGCGGCTCGGGTGCGCCGCGCGTCGCGATCCACGTGCGCTCGGACCTCGGCCGACTCCAGATCGAGGTCGAAGACTCGGGCGTCGGAATTCCGCCTGAGCTCGCCGCCCGCATCTGGGAGTTCGGCGTCACCAGCAAGCCGCGGGGCCACGGCTTCGGCCTGCACAGCGCCGCGCTCGCGGCCCGACAGCTCGGCGGCTCCGTCGCGGCCCACAGCGACGGTCGGGGGCTGGGTGCGCGCTTCTCCGTGACGATACCGATCTCAGAGTCCCGCCCTGACACGTCTTCGCGCCGTTCCTGACGGCGCTCGCCGTGTCTGGCGCCTTGCGGCGCTTTGAGCCGGTTCGCGGTTCGCCGTGGGGCGGCGCTGAAGCGGCACGACCGTTACCGGCAATGCCGCATCCGCCGCGCAGGCCACTCCCCGCGCGTCACTTTCGGGCCTCTTGCCCGTAGCGGGCGATGAGCCGCGCA
>DAHUXV010000230.1 GCA_027306985.1 Gammaproteobacteria bacterium
TGATTCTCGAGCTTGAGGGGCGCATCGCGCCGTATCCCGGCGGCCTGTACGGCCGACTATCCAGATGACCACCGGCAGTGTTCTGAAAGTGCTGATTTACGTTTACGACCACTACATGCTGGCCGACCCGGCGGACGTGCCGCAGCGGCGGCACATGCTGGACGATCTGCGCCAGCGAGGCTTCTCGGTGAGCGAGGTCGTGCGCGCGATGGAGTGGCTGTCCGCCCTGGTCGGCGATCAGCGGACGGAGCCCGGATCGGACGTCGAGCCCGATCGCAGGGCGCTGCGCGTCTTCGTCGATGGCGAGCTCTCGCGCCTGTCGGCCGACTGCCGGGCTTTCCTCATGCTGCTCGACCGCCAGCGCGTCCTGACGATGCGCCAGCGGGAGCTGGTCATCGAGCGCGCCCTGGCGCTGGACGTCGATGAGATCGATGTCGAGCAGCTGAAGTGGGTGGTGCTGCTCGTCCTCTCCGCCCAGCCGGGACAGGAGCTGGCGTTCGCCCGCTTCGAGAGCGTCATGTCGGCCACCGGCGGTCCCGTCCGGCACTGATCGACTGAGGGACCGCCCACAAATGCCTGACAATCTGGTCGTGGTCGAGTCGCCTGCCAAGGCGAAGACCATCAAGAAATACCTGGGCAAGGACTTCGAGGTGCTGGCCTCGTACGGGCACGTGCGCGATCTCGTGCCGAAGGAGGGCGCGGTCGATACCGACCGTGGCTTCGCCATGAAGTACCAGGTGCTGGAGAAGAACGCGCGCCACGTCGACAGCATCGCCCGCGGTCTCGCGAAATCGAAGGCGCTCTACCTCGCCACCGACCCCGACCGCGAGGGGGAGGCGATCGCCTGGCACCTGAAGGAGATCCTCAAGTCCCGCGGCGATCTCGACGGCAAGGCCGTGCACCGCGTGGTCTTCTACGAGATCACCCGCAATGCGGTCCGCGAGGCGGTGGCGCGGCCGCGCGACCTGTCGCTCGACCTGGTGAATGCGCAGCAGGCCCGCCGCGCGCTCGACTATCTGGTCGGCTTCAACCTCTCGCCGCTGCTGTGGAAGAAAGTCCGGCGCGGCCTGTCGGCGGGCCGTGTGCAGAGTCCGGCGCTGCGCATGATCTGCGAGCGCGAGGAGGAGATCGCGGCCTTCGTCGCCCGGGAGTACTGGACCCTGGAAGGGGAGGGCACGCACCGCTCGCCGCCCTTCCCGCTGAAGGTCACCGAGTACGCGGGCGGCAAGGTCGAGCAGTTTTCCTTTACCAACGAGACGCAGGCGCGCGAAGTCGAGCGCGCCATTCAGGAAGCATCGCGTGCCGCCGCCGGCGGCCGCAGCCCCGGCCAGCTGCGCGTCCTCGCCGTCGACCGCAAGCAGCGGCGCCGGACGCCCGCCCCGCCGTTCACCACCTCGACCCTGCAGCAGGAGGCGGCGCGCAAGCTCGGCTACAACGCGCGGCGGACGATGCGCCTGGCGCAGCAGCTCTACGAGGGCGTCGATCTCGGCGAGGGCAACGTCGGCCTCATCACCTACATGCGTACCGACTCCGTCTCGCTCGCGGCCGAGGCGGTGCGCGAGATTCGCGAGGTCGCCGCGCGCCTCTACGGCAACGACGAGGTGGCGGAGGAGCCGCGCATCTACAAGACGAAGTCGAAGAACGCGCAGGAAGCGCACGAGGCGATCCGGCCGACCTCGGCCGCGGTCACTCCGGCCGATGTGGAAGGGAAGATCGACGGCGACCTCTACAGGCTGTACGCGCTCATCTGGAAGCGCGCCGTCGCCTCGCAGATGGCGCAGGCGGTCTTCGATACGGTCGCCGTCGACATGCTTGCGGGGCCTGACGGTCCCCAGCGTCACGTGCTGCGCGCGAACGGCTCGACGCTGGTGAAGCCGGGGTTCATCGCGGTGTACCAGGAGGGTGCGGACGATGTTAAGTCCGACGAAGACGATCACGTGCTGCCGCCATTGCAGGAGGGCGATCTGGTCGACCTCGTCACGCTGCATGCGGATCAGCATTTCACGGAGCCGCCGCCGCGCTACAGCGAGGCCTCCTTGGTGAAGGCGCTGGAGGAGCACGGCATCGGCCGCCCCTCGACCTACGCCACCATCATCTCGACGCTCCAGGACCGCGAGTACGTGGAGATGGACAACCGCCGCTTCGTGCCCACCGATATCGGCAAGATCGTCAACCGCTTCCTGACGGATCACTTCCACCGTTACGTGGAGTACGGCTTCACGGCCGCGATGGAGGATGAGCTGGATGCGATCTCCCGCGGGGAGGAGGAATGGACTCAGCCCCTCGACAAGTTCTGGAAGCCGTTCATCCGCCAGGTGGAGCAGATCGAGAAGAACGTCTCGCGTGAGGAAGTCGCGCAGGCGCGCGAGCTCGGCAAGGACCCGGCGACCGGCAAGCCGGTCACGGTGCGGATGGGCCGCTTCGGGCCCTTCGTGCAGATCGGCACCAAGGACGACGTCGAGAAGCCGCGCTTCGCGGGCCTGCGGCCCGGCCAGAAGATGGACGCCGTCACGCTCGCCGATGCGATGGAGCTCTTCAAGCTGCCGCGCACGCTCGGCCAGACCGCCGCGGGGGAGACCGTCGTCGCCAACATCGGGCGCTTCGGCCCGTACGTGAAGTACGGCAGCAAGTACGTCTCGCTGAAGGAGGACGATCCCTACACGGTGGCGCTCGATCGGGCGCTCGAGGTCATACGCCTGAAGCAGGAGGCCGACGCCAACCGCATCATCGCCGACTTCGGCGTCGGCGGCATTCAGGTGCTCAACGGCCGCTACGGCCCGTACATCACCGACGGAAAGAAGAACGCCAAGGTGCCGAAGGATCGCGAGCCGAAGTCGCTGACCCTGGATGAATGCCGTGCCCTGCTGGCCCAGGCGCCGGAGCGCGGCAAGGGAAGGTGGGGTCGGCGCGGCCGCGGCGCGAAAGCTCCCGCCGCTGCGAGCGGCTCCGCGGGCGCGCCGGCGCGCCAGGCTTCGCCGTCGCGGTCACGCCCGCCGGCCGCGCCCCAGCGGGCGCCAGGCACTCACGCCGCCGCGCCGCGCCGGGTGAAATCCGCCGCGCAGCGAAGCAACGGCGCGAAAGACGGCTCCGCTCCCCGCCGCGCCGCCGCCGCGAAGAAGCCCTCCAGGAGCAAACCGGTAGCGCGCAAGCCGGCCGCCAAACCGCCCGCCCGCGCCGCGAAAACCAAACCGGCCTGACTCGATATTCGGGCACAGGTACGTGCCCCGCCGCGGCCGGCGGGCAGCGGGCAAGAGACCATGCTTTTTTGCCCGGTGCGCGCGGGTCCGGGCGGGAGCCCGGATCCGGCGCCATCACTCAAGGATTGTGCACCGCGTCCCCAACCGTGATCGAGTTGGAAGCGCCGACGATCAGCGCGAAGCTGAGCTTCGGATAGGTCTTGAAGACGAGCAGGGTCCCCGCCCGCTCGTTGGGGAGCTTGACCCGGGGCGCGAACGCCTTTCCCATGGTGCCGAACTCCCGGAAGATTCCTCCGTGAGTGCCGTAGGTGTCGTGCACCACCGGGCCGGAGTGGTCGACTTCCAACACGTTCCCCGGCTTCAGTCCGGCATTCGAGCCGCGGTTGATCATCACGACGTCGTACTGCCCGGCGAGAGCACCGATCCCCGTGTCCCCCACGACCCAGGCGATCTGCCCGTGGATCGGCGTGGCGGGAGCGCGCGGCTCCAGGTTCAGGGGCACCTGTTCGTCCGTGGATATCAGCTTGTCCCCGCGCAGCGTCTCCCGCGACGTGTCGATCAGCTCCACCCGTACCGGGTGCGTGACCGGTTGGGAGACCACTGCGGTGGCCGTGTAAAGACCGAGGTATCCCAGCACGTGACCGGTCTGCGGGTCGCGCACGCGCCGGCTCACGTGGACCACGCTGTAGCGCGCATGCGGGTCGTGTCCGAGACCGCGGATGTAGGCGATCTGGCCGGCGCCGGCGATCACCTGCTCATTGCGGAAGGCGACCACGTAGGGCGCGTCAGTCACCTGGCCGGAGGTGAGCACCGCCGGCCGCTGCAGAAACGCCGCTATCGTGGAGTACGGGATCGTCGGGATCGCGGCCGTGATCGGCGTGCTGCGCAGCCGCGGCTCGAGGCGCAGGGCGCTCTCCTGCGGGTCGAGCCGCAGAGGGCTCCCCGCGACCACCCGGACCTGCGGCCGCCCGTCGCTGCCGTAGGCCAGGGCGAGCTGGTCGCCCGGGTAGATCAGGTGGGGATTGCGGATGCTCGGGTTGATGTACCACACCTCCGGCCAATCCCAGGGGTCGCGCAGGTACATCGAGGCGATGCCCCACAGGGTATCGCCCCGCTTGACCGTATAGGTCATCGGCGCGCTGCGCCGGATCTGCGGAACCGCAGCGGCCGAAGCTTCGGGCTGCGCGCCGGCGGCCGCCACCGCGGTCTGGGTGGCGGTCCGGTTGTCGTGCGCCGCCGGCGCCTGGGCCGTAGGCGAAGCGGCCTCCTGCGGCGTGCCGGGCGCCGCGCGGCGGGAGCCGTGCAGTGACGAGCAGCCGGCCAGGGCGACCGACAGGGCGAGACCCGCGGCTACGCGGGTCCTGAAAGCTAGATTCGAGACCATCCTCAACCCCTTCAGGTATCGGCCCAAAGTCGGCTACGCCGCTTTAGGCGAGCGCGGACCTGTGACTCTGTCGACCTCGCGGCCCAGGGAATGCTCCTGCGCCGCTTACTCACTTGCGTTCGCATGCTGCGACCGGACGGCTGCGACCCGCTTGAATGGGCGGGCTATAATCGCATGCCGGTATCGGGCGCAGGGCGGCTTAATGTCAACTTGTGCGCTCGGTCACGGGCCGGCAGGCCCTCCTCCTCCCCCTTGAACACCCGCTCGGCGCCACCATCGAAACCCTCATGGCGATTAGAACCATTCTGGAATTCCCCGATCCCCGGCTGCGCACCCGGGCCCAGCCGGTCACCCGGTTCGATGCGGACCTGCGCCGGGTGATCGACGACATGCTGGAAACGATGTATGCCGCGCCCGGCATCGGCCTCGCCGCGACGCAGGTCGACGTGCACCAGCGCCTGGTCGTCATCGACGTCTCCGCCGATCGCGCCGACCCCCTGGTCCTCGTGAACCCGGAGATTCTCTCCCGCGAGGGGGAGACTGCCACCGAGGAGGGCTGCCTCTCGGTTCCCGGCTTTTTCGATGAGGTGACGCGCGCCTCGCGGATCCGTGTCCGCGCCCAGGACCGCGACGGCAACGCTTTCGAGCGCGATTGCGAGGATCTGCTCGCCGTGTGTGTCCAGCATGAGATGGACCACATCGACGGCAGGCTGTTCGTCGATTATCTCTCCAGCCTCAAGCGCGAGCGGGTTCGAAAGAGGCTCGAGAAGGAGCGCAAGGAGCGCGCAGCGCGCAGCGCCTCCGAGACCCGCGGCCGCGGGGGCGAAGGCCCCGGGAAACCGCCGCGCGAGCGCCGCAGCGCTCTGTAGCGCGGTCCACAACGACATGCGCGTGGCATTCGCCGGCACGCCGGAATTCGCCGTGCCGACGCTGCTTTCCCTGGTGAGCTCGCCGCATCAGCTCGTCGGTGTGTTGACGCAGCCCGACCGGCCGCGGGGCCGCGGCCAACGGCTGAGCCCCTCGCCCGTGAAGGCCGCCGTCGAGGGATCGGTGCCGGTGGCCCAGCCGGCGGCGCTCGGATCCCCCGAGGACCGGGCGGCGCTCGCCGCCTGGCGGCCGGACGTGCTGGTCGTGGTGGCGTATGGGCTCATTCTGCCCAAGGCCGTCCTCGAGATTCCGCGGCTGGGCTGCGTGAACGTCCACGCCTCGCTGCTGCCTCGCTGGCGGGGGGCGGCCCCCGTCGAGCGGGCCCTGCTCGCGGGCGACGAATCGACCGGGGTCACGATCATGCTGATGGACGAGGGGCTCGACACCGGGCCGATTCTGTTGCAGCGCACGGTGCCGATCGATCCGCAGGACACCGGCGCGAGCCTGCGCGCGAGGCTCGCCGCTCTGGGTGCCCCGCTGCTGCTCGAAGCGCTGCAGGGACTCGCCGACGGCACTCTGCACGCGCGTCCCCAGCCGAGCGAAGGGGTGACGTACGCGCGCAAGCTGCAGAAGCGCGAGGCGCCCATCGACTGGCGCCGCGGGGCGGTGGAGATCGAGCGGCAGGTCCGGGCCCTGCAGCCCTGGCCGGTCGCGCAGACCGCTCAGTGCGACCCGCGGACCGGAGCGCGCGAGCGTCTGCTCGTGCACGCGGCCAGAGTCGCCCCGTCAGGCGGCGCAGCGGCATCGGGCCCGCCCGGCGCCATCCTGGAGACGGATGGACGGCACGAGCAGGGATACATCCGTGTTCAATGCGGTGACGGTCGTCTCGACCTCCTCACCCTGCAGCGTCCGGGAGGGCGGCGCCTGCCCGCCTCGCTCTTCACGAGGGGGCCGCGAGCCCTGGAGCGGTCCGCGGTCCTGGGTGACCCGGCTTGAGCGGCGGACCGGAGAATGCCGGTGCCCAAGCCATCGCCGAAGCTGCCCGCGCCGTCGCCGCGGTCGTTCGCGGTCGATCCGCGGACGAAGCGCTGAGCGCCGCGCAGGGGAGTCCCTCGCGCCCGGCCGTACGGGCCGTCGCGCTCGGGACTCTCCGCTGGTATCTGCGCCTGCGCCCGGCGGTGGATGCGCTGCTCACGCGGCCGGGAAATCTGGCCCCCGAAGTTCATGCGCTGCTCGTGACCGCCTCGCACCAGATCGAGTATTCGCGCGACGCTCCGGCGCTCATCGTCAATCTCGCCGTGGAGGCGGCGCGAGTGCTGGGCCAGCCGCGGGCTTGCGGGCTGGTCAATGCGGTCCTGCGCCGGTTCGTCCGGGAGAGGGAGGCGCTGCTTGCGCGCGTCGACAGGGACCCCGCGGCGGCGGCGGCCCATCCGGCCTGGCTCTTCGATGCGCTGGCGAGCGCCTGGCCGGAGCATTGCCGGCGGATTCTGCAGGCCAACAATGCCCATCCGCCCATGGTGCTGCGCCTGAGCACGCGCCGCCGGTCGGCGGCCGATTACCTCGCCGATCTGGCGGCGGCCGGCATGGGCGGCTCCGTCCTGGAGTGGACCGCAACCGGCGCCGGCTCGGCGGCGGTGGTGCTCGACCGGCCGGCAGCCGTCGGGGCACTGCCCGGCTTCAGCGAAGGCTGGGTTTCCGTACAGGACGCCGGGGCGCAGCTCGCGCCGGCGCTGCTTGCGGCGCTGCCCGGAATGCGGGTGCTCGATGCATGCGCCGCTCCGGGCAGCAAGACGACTCATCTGCTCGAGGCGGCTCCCGGCCCCATCGACCTGACCGCCGTGGACATCGATGCCGGGCGGCTCGGCCGCGTGGCGCAGAACCTGGGGCGGCTCGGCCTGGCGGCTCGCCTGATCGCCGCGGACCTGCGCGATCCGGCATCCTTCTGGGATGGCAGGCCCTATGAGCGGATTCTGGTGGACGCGCCCTGCTCGGGCACCGGCGTGATCCGCCGCCACCCGGACATCAAGCTCCTGCGCCGTGCCGAGGACACTGCGGCCTTCGCGCGCACCCAGCTCGAGATCCTCCGGGCGGCCTTCGGGATGCTCGCCCCTGGGGGCCGGCTGGTGTACTCGACCTGCTCCGTCCTGCCGGCGGAGAACGAGGCTGTCGTCGGACGCTTCCTGGAAGGCGAGCCGCAGGCGGCGCCGGCGCCGATGCCGAACGGGGAAGCGCTCGCCCCCGGCGCGCTGGCACGGACAGTCGGCGCCCAGCTGCTACCCGGGGGAGCAGCGGGAAGCGATGGGTTCTATTATGCTTGTATCGAAAAGACAACGCGCTGAACCTGAGCGGCGCGTTGAGGTCCGAACGACTTAAGCATCTGCCGTTGCGTTCATGCCACGACGGTTTTCACCACCGCAGCGCAGACCGGGGCGCCCACGCCCGCGCGGCTGGCCGAGCCTGATCCTATTGGCCGGCGCGCTGCTGCTCGCGCTATCGGCACCGCCCGCCTTTGCCAATGCCCTGGACGGGGTGCTGAAGGTCAGCTCCGCCTACGTCAATTTCGATCACGGCGTCATCCAGCTCTACGCGCGCGTCCGCTACCCGCTGAATCCGGCGATCAGGGAAGCATTGCAGGACGGGGTCACGCTGACGTTCGACGTCGAGGTGAGAGTCGACCGTGTGCGGCATTTCTGGTTCGACGCCAACGTCGTCGACCTCAAGCGGCGGCGCGAGCTGGCGTATCGCGTAGTGACCGACCGCTTCGTCGTCCGCGACGTGCGCAGCGGCGATCAGAAGAGCTTCGCTACGCTGAAGGAGGCGCTGGCCTACCTCGGCAAGGTCAACGGCTGGCCCGTTCTCGTCGAACCGCAGCTCGACGGCGGGCGCTATATCATCAGTGTGCGCGCGGGCGTCCGGCGCGGCGAGCTCCCCGCATCCCTGCGCGCGCTGCTCTTCTGGACGGATGACTGGCAACGCGTGAGCAAGTGGTATTCATGGTCTCTGCCGGTGTAAGCGAAGATCGCGACGCGGCGCAGCGGCTGCGCGCCCGCCGCCGCGGCGCGTGGTCGCTGGCGCTGTGGGGCGTCCTCGGTCTCGGCGCGCTGCTGCTGCTGCTCGCCAAGAGCGTGCAGAATTCCTCCGAGTTCGGCCGGCTGCAGCCGTGGATCCTGCTGCTCAACATCGCCGGCGTGCTCACGCTCACCGTGCTGCTCGTGCGCAAGCTGTGGCAGCTGGTGCGCGACTATCGCCACCACGTGCCGGGCTCGCGCCTGACGGCGCGCACCGTGATCATCTTCGGCGCGCTGGTGGTGGCGCC
>DAHUXV010000238.1 GCA_027306985.1 Gammaproteobacteria bacterium
TCCGACGGCAGGTGGTCGTTGACCTGCGCGTAGGTGAGATAGCCCTGCTCCTTGCCGCGGGCGATGAGCAGCTTCAATTGCGACTGACGATCTTCGGGCATGACGGGCGCGCGGCGCTCGATACCGAGCGGACGCTTCTCCGCCGCGGGAGCAGCATGAGTCGGACCGGCATGGCGCGCAGCCGCCTCTGGGGCGGGCGCGGCGGCCGCCTTCCTGGACGCCGGTGCCGCCTTCGCATGAGCTTTTTCCCGTGCCGTGGCGGCGGCGGGCGCCGCCTTGGCGGGCTTCGCCGCATGCGCGGCCGGACGTTTCCTGCTGGCGGGAGCGTGCTTCTGCTTGGCTTTCATGAGTACCGGGGGTTTTGGCGGTAAGAGGTGCCGATCCCTATCTGTTGACGGCGGGGGGCCAACTCAAGGGTCACTAGGGGCGACGGGCGCCAAATTAAAGCGTGCGATTCTATTGGACCCATCTGGAAATACCAAATTCATCAGTCGGCCGCCCCGCCCGGCTCAGGCTTGCGGCCGGCTTTGCGGCGCATAAGCGCCTGAAATTCCTTGAGCTCCTCGTCCCCCAGGCGAGCCGTGCGGCTCCTGGCTTCGAGCGCTTCCAGGCGCCGCTCGACGGCCTGCTCGGCGAGCTTCGCGAGGGTGGCCTTGAGCTCCAGGGCCGCGGCCTGGGCATCCCCCAGCGCCTCCTCGCGCTCGAGCAGCCGTCCGAGATGCTCTCCCCCGCTCCTGTCGGCCCAGCGCTCCAGGACTTGAGCCGGAAGTGAGAGCGGTTGCGCACGCAGGTCGTCCAACAGCTCCCGGAGCAGCCCGATTCCCGGCTCCTCGCAGGTCTCGAGCCCCGCACGCTCCGCGCCGCTGACGGCGCCGGCGGCAGCCGGGAAGCGAACCAGGCGCGCGACGGCCTGGCGCACCAGGCTGCCTCGTCCGCCGCTCAGGCGCGTGTGCGGCTTCTCGGCGCCGGAGGCGGGTGCCTGCCTCTGCGCGGCGCCCGGCCCCGGGCTCGCGGCGCCGGTCGTTGCCGCGCCGCCGGCCCACAGTGCCTGCAGCCGCTCGGCCGCGAGCCCCACGACCTCGGCCACTCTCGCGGTCAGCAGTTCCCGGTACACGCCTTCGGGCACCCTGGCGATCAGCGGCCGGGCGCTCTCGGCAAAGCGCGCCCGGCCGTCGGCGTGGGCGAGGTCCGTTTGCGCGGACAATTCCCGCACCAGGTATTCCGAGAGCGGCAGCGCCGATTCGAGGCGCCGCTCGAAGGCCTCGCGGCCCTCCGCGCCGACGAGCGTGTCCGGATCCTGGCCTTCCGGCAGGAAGAGGAAGCGGAACTCACGGCCCTCGCGCGCTTCCGGCAGCGCATGCTGCAGAGCGCGCCAGGCCGCGGCGCGGCCGGCCCGGTCGCCGTCGAAGGCGAACACGACCTCTCTCACCAGCTGGAAGATGCGCCGAAGATGCTCCGGCGTGGTCGCCGTGCCCAGGGTGGCGACCGCATACGGGATGCCGGCCTGATGCAGGCGAACGGCATCCATGTAGCCCTCGACGACCAGCAGCCGCTCGAGGCGCGCGCGCGCGCGCCGTGTCTCGTACAGCCCGTAGAGCTCGCGTCCCTTGTGGAAGAGGACCGTCTCGGGGGAGTTGAGGTACTTCGGCTCGCCGCGGTCGATGACGCGTCCGCCGAAGGCGATCACGCGGCCGCGCACGTCCCGGATGGGGAACATGATCCGATCGCGGAAACGGTCGTAGTGTCGCTCGCCGTCACGCGCCGCGCTCCGGGCCGCGTCCCGCTCGATGATGAGCCCGAGGTCCGCGAGCGCGCGGCGCTCGGGCTCGCTCGTGCCGAAGCGCTTCAGCACCGCACTCCACGAGTCCGGCGCGTAGCCGATGCCGAACTGCGCGACGGTCTCGGGAGTCAGGCCGCGGCGCGTCAGGTACTCCCGCGCGCGCGGGTCCTGCGACAGCGCCTCGGCGTAGAACCGCGCCACGCGGGCCATGAGGTCGTGCAGCTTCTCGGAATCGCGCGTGCCGCCGGGCGCGCCGCCGCCTTCCTGCGGCACCTCGAGGCCGAGCCGGCTCGCCAGCTCCTCGACGGCCTCGGGGAAGGCCATGCGGTCGTGCTCCATCAGGAATCGCAGCACGGTGCCGTGCGCGCCGCAGCCGAAGCAGTGATAGAACTGCTTCTCCGGGCTCACCCAGAAGGAGGCGGTTTTCTCGGTGTGGAAGGGACAGCAGGCCTTGTACTCGCGGCCGGCCTTCTTCAGCTGCACGCGCGAGCCGATCACCTCCACGATGTCCGCGCGGGCGATCAGCTCGTCGATGAAGCTCTTGGGGATGATGGGTCGATTTCCACTCTAAGCCGCGGTCCGGTCGGGGCCCGACCGTCGCACGTATCGATGCCCTCAGGGTGGGACCAGCTTCTCCTTCACGCGGGCGCTGACGGCGCCCATGTCGGCGCGGCCCAGCGCCTGGGATTTCACCAGCGCCATGACCTTGCCCATGTCCTTGGCGGAGGCGGCGCCGGTGGCGGCGATCGCCCCGGCGATCAGCGCATCGAGCTCCGCATCGCTCATGCGGGCCGGCAGGTACGCCTCCAGGACGGTGATCTCGGCGCTCTCCTTCGCGACCAGGTCGGCGCGGCCGCCGGCCTGGAACTGGCCGATCGCCTCCTTGCGCTGCTTGATCATCTTCTCCAGCACCGCGAGCACCTGGGTGTCATCGAGAGCAATGCGCTCATCGACCTCGCGCTGCTTGATGGCGGCGAGCGCCAGGCGAATGGTGCCGAGCCGGTCCTTCTCGCCGGCCCGCATGGCGCTCTTCATGTCCTCCGTGATGCGTTCCTTGAGGGTCATGCGGCGAGTCCGGGCCGGGTCAGCGGGAGGGCCGCATGCCCTCGCGCGAGATGCGCTTCATGTGCCGCTTGATGGCGGCCGCCTTCTTGCGTTTCCGCTCCTGGGTCGGCTTCTCGTAGAATTCTCGCCGGCGCAGCTCGGTGAGAATGCCGGCCTTCTCGCACGCGCGTTTGAAACGCCGCAAGGCGGCATCGAAGTACTCATTCTCACGGATACGGACGCTCGGCATCGAAACCTCAGGGCCTGCTGGGCCAGGAATGAACAAGGAATGACCGGAAAAACGGGCGCGCAATTCTAGTTGAGGCTCATGGCAAAGGCAAAAACGTTTCCTGGGTTACCGCCATCCGCGGCGGCGGGTCCGGGGCGGGCGGGGGGGCGCGAGGGGGCGGGCATGCGCGTGCTCGCCATCGAGTCCTCCTGCGACGAGAGCGCGGCGGCCGTCCTGGACGAGCGCCTGGGCCTGCTCGCCCATGAGCTCTACAGCCAGGTGGAGCTGCACCGTGCCTACGGGGGGGTGGTCCCGGAGCTGGCGTCGCGGGATCACGTGCGCAGGCTCCTGCCCCTGGTGCGCCAGGCCCTGGAGCGGTCCGGCACCGCTCCCGGGCAGCTCGGGGGCGTCGCCTTCACCGCCGGGCCCGGGCTCATCGGGGCGCTGCTCACGGGGGCGGCGCTCGCCCGCAGCCTCGCCTATGCCTGGCAGGTGCCCGCGGTGGGGGTGCACCACCTGGAGGGCCATCTGCTCGCGCCGCTGCTCGAGGCCGCGCCACCGCCCTTCCCGCACGTGGCGCTCCTCGTCTCGGGCGGACACACCCAGCTCATCGAGGTGGCCGGTATCGGCCGCTATCGCATCCTGGGAGATACGCGGGACGATGCCGCGGGCGAAGCTTTCGACAAGACGGCGAAGCTCCTCGGACTGCCTTATCCGGGGGGGCCGGAGCTGGCGCGTCTGGCGCAGAGCGGCACGCCGGGCGTGTTCCAGTTTCCCCGGCCGATGCTCGACCGGCCGGGCCTCGAGCTCAGCTTCTCGGGCCTGAAGACGGCGGTCCTGCATTCCCTGCGCGGGCGGGAGCTCACCCCGAAGCTGCGGGCGGACGTTGCCCGGGGGGTCGAGGAAGCGATCGTCGGTACGCTCGTCGCCAAGGCGGTGCGGGCGCTCGAGGCCAGCGGGCTGGACATTCTCGTCGTGTCCGGCGGCGTCAGCGCCAACCAGCGGCTGCGCGCGGCGCTCACCGAAGCGGTCGGCCGGCGGGGCGGGCGCGTGTACTATCCGCGCATCGAGTTCTGCACCGACAACGCGGCGATGATCGCGGTGGCGGGGCTCGCGCGGCTGGCGGCGGGAGAGCATGACGGGCTTGCCATCCAGTCGCGGGCGCAGTGGCCGCTCGAGACGCTCGCGGCCGTGCCCTGGCGATGCGAGTTCGGGCGCTCCGAGGACGTATCATGAGAAACCCGCTGAGCTGCACTGCCGCGTAACGAGATGCACCCCGAAAAATTTTCTCCATCCGGCGACCGTATCTTCCTGCGCGGCCTGACGGCCGAGTGCATCATCGGATTCATCGATTGGGAGCGGCGCGTCAAGCAGACCGTCGTGGTCGATCTCGAGGTGCCCGTCGACTGCCGGCGTGCCGCGGTCAGCGACGATGTCGAGGACACCGTCGACTACAAGAAAGTCGCCAAGCGCGTGCTGGCGTATGTCGAGGCCTCGGAGTTCAAGCTGGTGGAGACGCTGGCGCATCGTCTGGCGCTGCTGCTCATCGAGGAGTTCGGGCTGGAATGGGTGCGCATCTGCCTCAACAAGCCCGGCGCCATCCGTAACTCCCGCGACGTGGGCGTCGTCATCGAGCGCAGCCGCGCGGACCTGACAGAGGCCGCGGCGGCGCGCATCTGATCCATCCGGCCCATGCCCCAGGCCTACCTCGCCGCCGGCAGCAACGTCGAGCCCGAGCGGCACCTCGAGATGGCCGCGCGCGAGCTCGAGCGGCTCTTTCCCGGCGTGCGCTTCTCCCCCTGGTACCGCAACCGGGCGGTGGGGTTCGAGGGCGAGGATTTCATCAACTTCGTCGCCGGCTTTCCGACGCAGCTCGCGGTCGCCGAAGTGCTGCAAGCGCTGCACGCCGTCGAGGAGCTCTGCGGCCGGCCGCGCGCGGCGCCGCGGTGGGCGCCGCGGTCAATGGATCTGGACGTGCTCCTCTACGGCGATCTGGTGTGTCAGGAGCCGCATCTGAAGCTCCCCCGTCCGGACCTGCTGAAGCGGGCCTACATGCTGGGTCCCCTGGCCTCGCTGGCGCCCGATCTCGTGCATCCGACCGAGAGGCGGACCATCGGCGAGCTGTGGCGGCGCTTCGACCGCGCGGCCCACCCGCTGGTCGAAGTTCGGGCCGGAACCTCGCCCGCTGGACGTGCGGCCGACCCCGGATGATGCGGCGCTTTGCCGGGCAGGAACGCCCGGATCCGGCGCTGCGAACGGCACTACCAGCCGATGCTCCTGCCGCCGTCGACCGCGAGAATCTGACCGGTGACGAAGGGCGCCTCGGAAGCGAAGAAGAGCACGGCGCGCGCGATATCCTCGGCCGAGCCGGCGCGCTTGAGCGCCGTGCGGGCGACGATCTCCTCGCGCAGCGCCGGATCGACGCCGGACTCGGGCCACATGACCGGCCCCGGCGCGATCGCGTTGACCCGCACCCGCGGGCCGAGCTCGCGCGCCAGCGACTTGGTCAGCATGATGAGGCCGGCTTTCGCGACGCAGTACACCGCATGGCGGCGCAAGGGGCGCATGCCGTGAATGTCGGCGAGATTGACGATGAGGCCGGCGCGCTCGCGCAGCGCCGGCGCGGCCGCTTGCGCGAGAAAGAGCGGTGCCTTGAGATTGGTGCCGATGAGGTCGTTCCAGTCCGCCTCGCCGATCTCGCCGAGCGGAGTCGGATAGAACGAGGAGGCGTTGTTGACCAGGATATCGAGGCCGCCGAAGGCCTGGGCGGCGGTGTGCGCCAGCTCCTTCACGGCGGCGATATCGAGCAGATCGCAGCCCAAGGCCGTCGCCGAGCCCGGTCTCGCGTCGTTGAGGCTCCGCGCCAGGGCGGCCGCTTCATCCGCGGAGCTGCGGTAGTGCAGGACCACGCTGGCGCCGGCGGTATGCAGGGCGCGTGCGGTGGCGGCGCCGACGCGGCGCGCGCCGCCCGTGATGAGCGCGGCTTTGCCGGCCAGAGGCGTGGGGCGGGCGGTGTCGATGGCGGCAGGCTCCGGCATGAGTGACTACATTACGACGCCGGCGCTGTCACCGGAAGAAGAAGCGCATTCGCGCGCGCTCACGGCGCTGATCGGCGAGCGCATCCGCGCGGCGGGAGACTGGATCCCGTTCGAGCGATTCATGGAGCTCGCGCTCTATGCGCCGGGGCTCGGGTACTACAGCGCGGGCAGCGTGAAGCTCGGCCCGGGCGGGGACTTCGTCACGGCGCCGGAGGTTTCCGATCTCTACAGCCGCTGCGTGGCGCGGCAGTGCGCGCAGGCGCTCGGCGGCGGTGGTGAGATCCTGGAGCTGGGCGCGGGCACCGGACGCATGGCGGCGGCGATTCTCGAGAGCCTGGCGGCGGGCGGCACGCTGCCTGAGCGGTACGCCATCCTGGAAGTCAGCGCGGACCTCTCGCAGCGGCAGCGGGAGCGGCTGGCGCGGTTGCCGCGCGAGCTGCGGGACAGAGTGGTGTGGCTCGACCGGCTGCCCGAGCGGCCGATCCAGGGCGTGATCCTGGCGAACGAGGTGCTGGACGCGCTGCCGTGCCGGCGCTTCGTACTGACCGGCGGCGCGGTACGGGAGTTGGGAGTGGCGCTCGAGACGGAGCCGCCGGCGCCTGGCGCGGCGCCGATCTTGCCTGACAGGCTCGTGGAGCGCGATGGGTCCCCGGATCAGGCGCTGGCGAGCGCCTGCGCGGAGCTGCTCGGCGAGCTGCCGGCGCCGCTGCCGGACGGGTACTCGTCCGAGATCTGTCTGAGGGTGGCTCCCTGGATCGCCGGTATCGCGGATTGTCTCGAGCGCGGGGTGATGCTCCTTTTCGACTACGGGCTGCCGCGCGTGCACTACTACCATCCGCAGCGGACAGCCGGGACTTTGCGCTGCCACTTCAAGCAGCGCGTGCACGATGACCCTTACGTCAATGTCGGCGTCCAGGACATTACGGCGTGGGTCGATTTCACGCGTGTCGCGGAAGCGGCCGTTGCATCCGGACTGGACGTCAGCGGGTTCGCTACCCAGGCCGCCTTTCTCCTCGCCACCGGCATCGAGTCTCTTCTGGCCGAGGAGGCCGACCCGGTCGCGCATGCGCGGCTGGCCGGGGAAGCGCGCCGGCTGCTGCTGCCCGGAGAGATGGGCGAAGCCTTCAAGGTGATGGCGCTGACACGGGACTGCGATCTGCCCCTGGAAGGCTTCGCGCTGCAGGACCTGCGGCCTTCCTTATGAGAGCGGCGGCGCCCGCGGCGCGACACCGGAATCGAGGCCCGTGCCCGCGGGGTTGGAGCAGAGCCGGGCGTCCCGCTTCGACTTCGGCTCCCTGGCGAGCTTGCGTGCCGCGGCGTAGAACCGCGGCAGGTCGTCGTCTTGCTGCCGCAACAGGCGCTCGAATCCCGGGACACAGTCGTAATAAGTGTCCACCGAGGCCAGGTCCGCGTTGTTGAGTCCTGCGGCGATCCATTTGTCATAGGAGGGCCAGCGGACCCCCAGTCGGCGCTCGAGCGCCTGGATGTCGGTACCGAGCCCGGCGAAGATTCGCCGCTTGCGCCGCAGCTTCTCCCGGCGCGGCGCCGCCGAAGCGTAGAGGCGCGCCAGCCGGTCCCGGGTGCGCCGCAGGAGAGCCATGAATTGCCGCTCATCCGCGCGCTGCTCTTCCGCGACCTTGATGCGGGCGCTCTGGCCCCGGTATTCGAGCCAACGCTTCAGCCCCTCGTCCTGCACCGTGACCGCGAACGCCTCGTCGAACCTGGAGTCGTTCGGCACGTAGAGCAGCTGGTGGGCGAGCTCGTGAAAGATCATGGACGCGAGCTCGTCGCTGCCGTAGCGCATCATCGTGCTCATGACGGGGTCGGGGAGCTTGCCCAGCGTGGAGTAGGCGGGCACGCCCTCGACGACGACGTCGTAGCCGCGGCGCTGCAATCCTGCCGCGAAGGCTCGGGCGCTGCGCTCGCTGAAATAACCGCGATAGGCGACACAGCCGGCGATGGGGAAGCACCACTGCTTCGGCCGCACCGAGAGCGCAGGCGCTGCGACGACGTTCCAGACGACGTAAGGGCGATCGATCTTGACGTAAGTGCGATAGCTGTCGTTGTTCGGCAGCTTCAGCACGCGCGATGCAAAGCGGCGGGCTTCGCGCACCTCGGCCAGCTCGCGAATCAACGGCTGCGACGTCCGCGGATCATCGATTACCTGCACGATCGGCTGGCGTCCATGAATCACGTGCCACTCGCCGTCGGCCGCCTGCAGCAGATACATCGTGCTGGAGCAGCCGGAAAGCGCGGCGAGCATCATCGCGGCGAGCACCAGCCGTGCGGTCTTGCTCGCGACGCGTATGCGGGCGGGGAGGGCCTTCTCGGTTAACATGTGCGCATTATGCAGGTGTATCTGGTCGGCGGTGCCGTGCGCGACAGCTTGCTCGGGCGTCCCGTGAAGGAGCGCGACTGGGTCGTGGTCGGCGCCTCGCCGGAGGAGCTCGAGCGGCAGGGCTTCGTCCCTGTCGGGCGCGAG
>DAHUXV010000248.1 GCA_027306985.1 Gammaproteobacteria bacterium
CCAGAACGTGGGCGGCGGCCGCTCGCCGAAGGCGAGCACCGCGATTGCCGCGCCCAGGAAGGGCGCCGTGGAGAAGTACGCGCCGGTGCGCGCGGCGCCGAGCCCTCGCAGGGCCACCACGAAGAGCACCAGGCTGACGCCGTAACCCAGCAGGCCGACCGTCATCGCTTGCGCGATCCCGGCCGCAGCCGGCAGCCGCTCGGCGAGGAGCAGGGCGAGTCCCGTATTGACCGCGCCCGCCGTGAGCCCCTTGAGGGCCGCGAGGAATACCGCATCGGAAGCCGACACCTTGCGCGTCAGATTGTTGTCCAGCGCCCAGCAGAGGCAGGCGAGCGCGATGAGCGACGCGCCCCAGCCGAATCCGGGCGCCTGCGAGGCCCCCCGGCCGGCGAGCACGGCGGCCCCGGCGACGATCAGCACCATCCCGAGCACCACGCGCCGGTCGGTGTTCTCGCGAAACGCCAGCCACGCCAGCAAGGCGGTCAGTACCGCCTCGAGGGTGAGCAACAGCGACGCGGATGCCGCCGGCGTGCGTGCCAATCCCAACATCAGCAGCACCGGAGCGAGCACGCCCCCGAAGCCGATCGCGAGCAGCAGCCAGCGCCACTCGGCCGCGGTGAGCGTCGGCGTGCGCCATCCCCGATCGCGCAACAGGCGGGCGATGCTCAGCCCGACGCCGCTCCCCAGGTAGAGCAGGCCGGCAAGCAACATCGGCGGAGTGTCATGGAGGAGCTGCTTGGCGAGCGGCGTGCTGGCGCCGAAGAGCAGCGCGGCCGCAAGGGCCGCTGCGATCGCCGGGGAGAGGGCTGTGCGGAGCATCTTGGGAGGCTACCGCGCCGCCCCGCCGCGGTATACCCCCCCGGGAGTCAGGGCTCCGAGCCGGCCGGCTTGCGCCGGAACGGGGCCGTCATCCGATCGAGGGCTCCCTTGACGAGCCGCATCTCGCGTGACAGCGGCGCATGCAGGAAGGCGAGCTTGCGGATGTAGCCGGGAACCGTCCATTGATATCTGGATCCGGCGGGGAAGAGAAACGTGTCGCCCGCCTGCAGCGCCCGACGCACGCCGGCGGCATCCTCGATGACGGCGGAGCCCTCCAACACGTGCGCGATCTCGTCCTCGTCGTAGTACCAGTTGAACCGGCCGCCGGTGCAGTCCCACATGAAGGCGCTGGCCAGCCGGTCGCTGCTGCCGGCAAGGCGCTTGTGGCGTGCGACGGGATTGCCCTCGAGAATCCAGCCGTGCGGAATGGCGGCAGGCACGAGGCCGAGCGCATCGTGGCGCAGCGCCCGGGCGCCCTCGATGGAGATGGTCTGCTCCAGGATGTCGAGCTCGACCGTCGGATCGTCTGCCGTCAGCTGGTGTGCGGTGCCGCTGTCTTGCGGTGAGTTTCCCACGTCTTTGTTCCTCGGCTCTCCCGCTTAACCTATTCCGTCCGGGCCGATGCGAAAATGCGCGGCGAGCATACCGGCGGCGGCGCCGGGCGTTCTGTGAGTTACCGCACAGAGGGCGGCCGGGCCGGGGAATGCCAGCCGGCGCCTCCTCGACTCAGGCCGTCGGCACCGCCGTGACGCGATTGCGTCCGGCGCGCTTGCTCTCGTAGAGAGCGGCGTCGGCGGCTTTGACGAGTGCATGCACCGAAGTGCGCCGCTCTCCGCGAAGCGGCTCGAACGCGCAGACCCCGAAGCTCCCCGTGACCTGCAGCGGTCCCGCGGCCGTCTCATGCGGACTGCCCCAAACACGCTCGCACAAGCGCTGCGCGATCTGGAATGCCTCCTCGCTCGCGACCTCGGGCAGCACGACCGCGAACTCCTCGCCTCCGATGCGCGCCACCCAGTCCTCGCCCAGCCGCAGGCCGTGGTTGAGCCGGGCCGCGAATTCCCGCAACACCTCGTCCCCGACATCGTGGCCGTGGGAGTCGTTGACGGCCTTGAAATGGTCGATGTCGCTCATCACGAGCGACAGCGGGCGGCGCAGCCGCACGGCGCGCTCGACCTCGCGCGGAAACTCGTGCTCGAAGAAGCGGCGGCTGCCGCAGCGGGTGAGCTCGTCGATGGTCGAAAGAATGCGATTGTCGGTGAGCGCGAGCTGCAGAGCGGAGGCGAGGCTGGCGATGCGCCGGGCGGTCGTCAGGTGCGCCCAGAACTCCTCACCGCCGGCTTCGGCCGGCATGCAGTCATTCGCGCCCCTGCGCAGCGCCTGGCGCGCACCGACCTTTCCGTCGATGTCCACGAAGATCACGTGCGAGGCCGAGCCCGCATGCAGCTGGCGCACCGCCTCCACGAGCTCCAGGCGGTCGGTGAAGAGGAGCGCGTGCGTGCGCTCCCCGAGTCTGACGAGCGCATCCGTCGCCGAGGACGCGAGCTCGATGTCGATGTTGGCATTGCGCAGCCACTTCACGAACCGCTCGCGCACCTGCGCCGGCCCCAGCGCGAGAAGCGCAACCGGCACCGGCGGGTTGCGGCGCATGATGCTCGAGAGGGTCGAATGGTCCTCGTCCCGCAGCGCGCGGTCGAGGATGGCCCGGCGCTCCACCAGGTACGTGGCGGTGGAGCTGGCATCGGCTTCCGGCTCCGTGCGGCGGCGCTCGGACCGATCCTCCCGCGGCTCTCCGGTACGCTCATCCGACGTGGTCATGGAGGCCTCCACCAGTGCTTGGCACCCGGAGCAACGCCTGGACGCCGTTTCCGTCCGCCTGTCGCCAATTGTATACGGGTCTCGCAGCTCTCCATCGTCGCCTTCCAGCTCGCGGGCCGCCCGGGCGCGGTCTCAGATGTCCGCACGCAACGTCGCCAGCGGCGGCTGCCTCACCACGGAGCGTGTCGCCAGCCAGCCGCTTGCCATCACGGCGATTCCCCCGCCCAGGATCCCGACGACACAGGCCCAGGGGCTGAAGACATACGGCAGGTCGAGGATCCTCGTCGTGAGGAAGTACGCCGCGACCGACGCGCCGGCCGCGGCGATGAGCCCGGAGAGCAGGCCGAGCACCGCGAATTCCGCCAGCACACCCTGAAGCACCGTGCGGCGGCTCGCGCCCAGCGTGCGCAGCACCGCGCTCTCGTAGCGCCGCTCCTCGCGGCTCGACTGCACGGCGGCGAGCAGCACCGTCAGTCCCGCGAGCAGCGTGAACGCAAATACGCTTTGCACGGCCAGCACCGCTTTGTCGAGCACCGAGCGCACGTCCGCCAGGAGGTCGTCGATGTCGAATATGGAGACGCTCGGGAAACGCCGTGCGAGCCCCGCGAGCGATTCGGCGGCGCCCGGGGCGAGATAAGCGCTCGTCAGGTAGGTGCCGGCGAGTTTGTCGAGCAATCCCGGAGCGAACACGATGAAGAAGTTGGGCCTGAAGCTGTCCCACTTGACCTTGCGGATGCTCGCGACGCGCACGGTGAAGGGCTGGCCGGCGATGTCGAAGGTGAGCCGGTCGCCGAGCCGCAACCCGAGCCAGCGCTCGAACTCCGTGGAGATGGAGACGAGCGGCTGGCCGTAGTCGGCCGGTGTCCACCAGCTGCCGGCCACCACCCGGTTGCCGGCGCCCAGGGTCGCCGACCACGTGAGGTTCTGCTCGCGATCGGCGAAGTGCTGTCCCCGGCGGTTGGCGAAGCGCATCTTCTCCACCGGCCGGCCGTCGATCGCCGTCAGCCGGCCTCGCATCATCGGCAGCACGCGCGTGGTTCTCGCTCCGCGGGCGTGCAGATATGCCAGGAGGGCGCCGCGGCTCTGCGGCGGGATGTTGACGAAAAAATAGTTCGGCAGGTCGGCCGGAAGGCTCCGGCGCCAGTCCCCGTCGAGATCGTTGCGGATGATCCCGAGGAGAAGGAGCGCCATGATACCGGTGCCGAAGGCGACGATCTGCACGATGCTGTCGGCCCGGCGCCGGCTCAGCCTCGCCACGCCGTAGCGCCACGCGACCCCGGCACGGGCGCGCAGCCGGCCCGCCGCCACGACGAGCAGCATGCCGGTGAGGACGAGGAGCGCGATGTAGCCGGCGAGGCCGGCGGTGAAGCCGAGGAAGAGCTTCCAGTCGAGCACCACCCAGTAGATGAGGAGCACGATGACCGCCACCGCCGGCCCGAAGGCCAGCAGCACCAGCGGCCGCGGCGGCCCGATGTCGCGTCTCAACACGCGGATCGCGGGCACGCGGGATAATTGCAGCAACGGCGGCAGCGCGAAGCCCGTCAGGAGTGCGACGGCCGTGAGCAGGCCGATGGCCACCGGCGCCGGGCTTGCCGGCGGCAGCGCCCTGCTGGCCAGGACTCCGCGCAGCGCGTACAGCAGCCATTCCTGGGTGAGATATCCGATCGCGGAGCCGATCGCCGCGGCGAGCAGCGCGATCGCAAGCAGCTGCATCGTCGTCAGCCAGACCGTGAATCGGCGGGTTGCGCCCAGTGTCTTGAGCAACGCCACCGAATCCAGATGCCGGCCGACATAACGCCGGGCCGACATCGCCACCGCGGTGGCGCACAGAAGGACCGCGACGAGACTCGCCAGGCTGAGGAATCTTCGGGCGCGGTCGACGGCACTGCGAATCTGCGGACTGGTGCTCGAGATATCGCGCAGGCGCTGCCCGGGACGCTGGTGGGTCCCGAGCCAGTGCTTGAAAGCCGCGACACGCCCGGGCGTGCCGGCGAAGAGGGCGGCATAGGTCACCCTGCTGCCCGGCTGAATGAGCTGCGTCCGCGGCAGGTCGGCGGCGTTCATCAGCAGATCCGGTACCAGTCCGCGGAACGTGCCGCCCGCGTCCGGCCTGGAGATGAGCACTCGCGTGACGCGAAGCTCGGCGGCGCCGATGCTCAGCCGGGAGCCGACGTGCCCCCCGAGTGCCGCGAGCAGCCTCGAGTCCGGCCACACCTCCCCCGGCGGCGGGATCCCCGGGGCCGGCCGTCCCGTGGCGAACGGCTGATCCGCCACCGTCACCGTGCCGCGCAGCGGATAGCCGGCGGTGACGGCGTCGACGTCGGCGAGCTGGCTCCGGTCGCCTGCGAACACCACGCTGAGCAGGCCGGTGGCGCGTGCGGTCAAGAGGCCGCCCCGACGTGCCGCCGCCAGGTCCGCCTCGCCGATGGGCTGCGGCGACTCCAGGCGGAGGTCCGCGGCGAGCACCTGGCTTGCCTGCATCGCCACCGCGGCGCTGATCCGGTCCGCAAGAAAGGCCACGCCCGTGAGTGCCGCCACTGCGACGGTGAGCGCGAGGCGCAGCACTCCGAGCTCGCCGGAGCGCCACTCGCGGGACAGCATCCGCATCGGGAGCAGGGTAGCGCGCATCGCGGCTATCTCAGCTCTCCCGCTTCCATATGGACCATCCGCCCGCAGCGCGAGGCAAGCTCCGGGTCGTGGGTCACCAGCACCAGGGTCGTGCGGGAGTGCGCATTCATCTCGAACAGCAATTGCCCGATCCTGGCGCCCGTTGCCGCATCGAGGTTGCCTGTCGGCTCGTCCGCGAAGAGCACCGCGGGCTGCGTCACGAATGCCCGCGCCAGTGCGACGCGTTGCTGCTCGCCGCCGGAGAGCTGGCGCGGGTAGTGGCGTGCGCGCTCCTTCAGGCCCACCTGGCGCAGCGTCTCGAGCGCGGCCTCGCGCGCCCGCGCGTGCCCCGCGAGCTCCAGGGGCAGCATCACGTTCTCCAGGGCCGTGAGCGATGGGATCAGGTGAAACGACTGGAAGACGAACCCGACCCGCTGCGCGCGCACCAGTGCCCGGCCGTCCTCATCGAGGCGGGTGAGGTCCCGGCCTTCCAGCAGCACCCGCCCCTCGCTGGGCAGGTCGAGCCCGGCGAGGAGCGCGAGCAGGGTGGATTTTCCCGCCCCCGAGGGCCCGACGACGGCGACCGACTCGCCCGGCGCGATGTCGAGCGAGACGTCGTGCACAATAGTCAACAGGCCTTCGGGACTTTGGACCTGCTTCGTGAGGTGCTCGGCCTTGAGAACGCTGCCGCGAGCCGCCGGCGCCTGGGCGCTCGGCATCGTATTGATGTTCATCGCGCTCCAGAACGCGGTGGCGTCCGACCGTACCATTCTCGTGTTCGGCGACAGCTTGAGCGCCGCGCACGGCCTCAGGCCGGAACAGGGTTGGGTGGCGCTGCTCAGGGCGCGCCTGAAGGCACAAGGGTACGGTTACCGGGTGGCCAACGCCAGCGTGAGCGGCGAGACCACGACGGGGGGCCTCGCGCGCCTGCCCCGGGAGCTGCGCCTCACCCGCCCCGGCATCCTCATATTGGAGCTGGGCGCCAACGATGCGCTGCGCGGCCTGCCGCTCGGGCTGGCGCGGCAGCACCTGGCGGACATGATCCGGCAGGGCGAGGCCGCCGGGGCGCGCGTGCTGCTCCTCGGCCTGCTCATTCCGCCGAATTACGGGCCGCGCTATACGCAGCAGTTCGCGGACATGTACCCGAGCCTCGCGCGGCAATTCCACGTGGCCCTGGTACCCTTCCTATTGAAGGGGGTGGCGCTCGATCCGCGGCTGATGCAGCAGGACGGCCTCCATCCCGATGCTCGCGGGGAGCCGCTCGTGCTGAACAACGTGTGGCCGTATCTGCAACCGATGTTGAGAAAGAGCCGCTGAAGGGGCGTCAATGAACCGATTCTGGCTGAAGTCCTATCCGCCCGGCGTGCCGGCGCAGATCGACCCTGCCCGGCTGACCTCCCTGGCGGAGCTGCTGCGCCGGGCCTGTGCCGCCTTTCGGGACCGCCCCGCGTACGAGCAGATGGGCCGCGTCATCACGTTCGGGCAGCTCGATGAGCTGACCCGCGATTTTGCAGCCTGGCTGCAGGCGGCCGGCATGGCAAAGGGCGACCGGATCGCGATCATGCTGCCCAATACCCTGCAGTACGCCGTCGCGCTCTTCGGCGCAGTGCGGGCGGGTCTCGTCGTCGTCAATACCAACCCGCTCTACACCGCCCCGGAGCTGCAGCACCAGCTGGAGGACTCCGGCGCCAAGGCGATCCTGGTGCTCGAGAACTTCGCGCACGTGGTCCAGGAAGTGGCAGGACGTACGCGCCTCGAGAAGATCCTCGTGACGGCAGCCGGGGACATGCTCGGCTTTCCGAAGTCATTGATCGTCAATTACGTCGTGCGGCACCGGCGCAAGCAGGTGCCCGAGTGGCAGATCCCGGGCGCCGTGGACTTTCGCGAAGCCCTGCGCGCCGGCCGCAGCCTGCCGCTGAATCCGGTCGAGGTCGGCCCCGAGGATATTGCGTTCCTGCAGTACACCGGGGGCACGACGGGCGTGGCGAAGGGAGCCATGCTGACTCACGGCAATGTCAGCGCCAACGTCCTGCAGGCGGAGGCATGGCTCGGAGGGCGGTTCTCGAACGAGGCCGGCGTGGTGATCACCGCGATTCCGCTGTATCACATCTTCGCGCTCACCGCGAACTGCCTCCTGTTTGCGCACCTCGGCTGGAAGAACGTCCTCATCATCAACGCGCGCGATTTCCCCGCGCTGGTGAAGGAGATGAGCAAGCAGCCGTTCGCGTTTTTCACCGGCGTCAATACGCTCTTCAACGCGCTTCTCAACACGCCCGGCTTCGCCGCGGTCGACTTCAGCCACCTCCAGGTCACACTGGGCGGCGGCATGGCCGTACAGGAATCCGTTGCGCAGCGCTGGAAGGCGGTCACCGGCAGGATCCTCACCCAGGCATGGGGCCTCACCGAGACCTCCCCGGCCGCCACCATCAACCCGACGACCGAGGAATTCAACGGCTCCATCGGCCTGCCCATCCCCTCCACCGAGATCGCCATCAAGGATGAGCAGGGCCAGGACCTTCCCGTGGGGCAGACCGGCGAGATCTGCGTCCGCGGCCCGCAGGTCATGCGCGGATACTGGAACCGCCCCGACGAGACCGCGAAAGTCATGCTCCCTGACGGCTGGCTGCGCACCGGCGACGTCGGCTACATGGACGACCGCGGCTATATCTTCCTCCAGGATCGCAAGAAGGACCTGATCCTGGTCTCGGGATTCAACGTCTACCCCAACGAAGTCGAGTCGGTCGCCGCCACGCACCCCGGAATCCTAGAATGCGCCGCAGTGGCGCAATCCGACGAGCACTCCGGCGAAGTCGTCGCGCTCTACGTCGTCCCCAAGGACCCCGAGCTGACCGAGCACGATGTCATCGAGCACTGCCGCAAATCCCTGGCGGGCTACAAAGTCCCCAAGCATGTGTACTTCAGAAGGGAGCTGCCCAAGAGCAACGTCGGGAAGATTTTGCGGAAGGAGCTGAGAGGAAGCTTAAATTGAGCTCCTTCAGCGCTTAGGGCGTCGCGGGACTCGAGTTCGACGCTTATTCGGCGAAACGTATACGTAAAGATGTACGCCTGCCCTGACAGCCGTTTGCGCATCAGCGACTGGCACCCTGACGCGCCTAGTCTCGAGCCAATCGTTGATTGTCCTCATGAAAACCGATCCCTGAGATTCCGAGAACTGCCGAAAGGACTCTAGGCACTCAACAGGGAGAGTCGGCACTTCTGCAGTACGTTCCAGCAGCGGCGGCATGCCTGGCGCGCTTCGAATATTGTGTTCAACAGTATCCAGAAGGGAGGTTAAGCACCGAGCCACATACTGCAAGACAGTTGGACCATATCTCGATACAAGAGCCGCCTCGCCGATCGGGCGGTAGCGATTGCCGAGGCACGGCTGAATAAGCTCCAGGGATCGTATCCGGTGCGCCATCCCGATCGCATCTGGGTGCCGTCCCTGCGTTCTAATCAGGGCCTCGACGCTCGGCACCCGCCCCAGCAGAGGCACCGCTCTGGGCTTGCCCTTCGAGGTGAGATATCGCCGATCGCGGTGCCAAGCATCCAGCACCAGACCAATATTGGCGAGCTCATCCCCACCGGGCACTCGAAAATCCTGCGCCTTCGCTACTGCGGATTTGAATGCGTGGTCGGCCATTACCAGGATGGCGTTATGGCGCACACCGCAATGAATGAGCAGACCGAATAGCGCTGTGAGCGCTCGTTCGTACTCGCGATGAGCCTGCTTTAATGTACTTGCAGTCATTTTAGCAATCAAATCCTGATTATGACTGACTTGACAGCGCTGCCGTCGTGACCCTGCTTCTGCTGCAATTGCGCAATCGCGTTAAGAGTCCCCGTTTCGGGCACCCACGAGTAGGACCGTAAGGTCAAGCGCGTGTCTAAAGGATTTCTTTCTCGCGGGCACCGTAAGTTGGCGCTTAATGGAATCCTCTAACCCGTGCAGGAGGGACTGAATTCCAGTCAGGCACCGCTGACGGATCAGCGCCAGCTCGGCCTCGCTTCCCGCATGCAACCGCAAGCGATACAGCAGCGGATCGGTTGGACTGCTTGGATCGACCGACGCAGTTCTTAGACCATCAATTAGCGCCGGAATGACTCGAGTGAGCGATGCCAAGCCGACTCTCAGGGCTCGTATTTTCGTCGCGCGTAGCGCCACACGCGGCCCGACATGGTGCGCAGCCTTTGAACTTATTAGTTCTTCCAATACTGCTCGGGGTGATATGTCCCCGCCATACTCCTTTACCAATCGCTGGAAAGAGGACGCGGAGCCGCCATTTACTAACATTTTCGGATGACCTTGCTTGGTCAGGTATCGCCGGTCAGTTAACCACCCATGAACGACTCGTTCGGAAGGCGTGCGCGCCGAGCGATGAAACCGCGAGCTTGTCGTTGAGTGACCGAGATCAAGTACTCGCTTTATCTCCCTTCTGGATAACCCGGTAAGCGCAGCTACTTTCGACCGGTTAATCCGTCCGTTCCGAAGTCGTGAGCGTTCTGCAGCGGCCCTTACGAATGCTTCGCGGGCAAGTTTTGAGAGTCTCTCCGCAGTGATTCCCCGCGGAAGCAGTACAAATGCGAGTTCAACGAGCAGCTGCTCCAAGTCCGCATTTGGGCTTTCCTCGAGTCGCGATCTTCCTTCTCGGTGCCGGAGGCGAAACGCGCGATGACCCGTTTCAGAAGCTCGAGGCAATTTTGCTCAAGTCATGCACGTATGCGAAAGCGTGGGAAGAGCCCTCCCTCTTGAGGGCATGCGACAATCATCACACGGTCTCGCCGCCTTAGGGAAGGCCGTGTTTGTCGCGTTTTGGGCCAGGAATGCACGTGAATCGTGCATCGTCATTCGTGCCCGGCAGCACTCAGCAGTTGGAATTGCGCCGTTACCGAGGAATGCGTCCCGATTGAGCTACTGGCGGTCGTAGCGGCTGCGGCACCTTGCTAAAGTCCGCTGCCCTGAATGCCGAGCGACTTCGTTCCACTACCCTGGATGCCAAGCGTGGAGGTGCCGCTGCCCTGGATCCCGAGCGACTTCGTTCCACTGCCCTGGATGCCAAGCGTGGGGGTGCCGCTGCCTTGGATCCCGAGCGACTTCGTTCCACTCCCCTGGATGCCGAGGGTGGAAGTGCCACTGCCCTGAATGCCGAGCGACTTCGTTCCACTGCCCTGGATGCCAAGCGTGGAGGTGCCGCTGCCCTGGATCCCGAGCGACTTCGTTCCACTGC
>DAHUXV010000253.1 GCA_027306985.1 Gammaproteobacteria bacterium
GCGCTGAAGAACAACGAGGTCGTCTGGTATGCGCCCGACCAGAGCTACCGCAAGAAGGGCTCGGAGATGGTGCCGCTGTTCGGCATTCCCGCGCCGACGAACACCGCGACCTCGCGGATCGCGCGCATGACGGGCGCGGCCGTGCTGCCCTATTTCGTCGAGCGCCTGCCGGGCAGCGCCGGCTATCGCGTGGTCATCCAGCCGCCGCTCGAGAATTTCCCGAGCGACTGCCCGAGCGCCGACGCGCAGCGCTTCCACCGGCTGATCGAGGCGCAGGTGCGGGCCGTGCCCGACCAGTACCTCTGGATCCATCGCCGCTTCAAAGGCCGCACCGCGGAAGACCCCGATTACTACGGGCGCCGCCTGCCGGCCCCCGTGAGCGCGGAGACCCCGTCGGCTGCCTCTTGAGATCGAGCCTCGATCCAGGCGCTGAACGGATGACCGCCAGGCGGGTCGAAGGCGTGCAGTTTGGTTCCTGACGCCAGCCGCGCTATCGTTCGCGCCTCAACAATAACGGAGACCGCGCCATGACCCCGTCTGTCCCGCCCGCTTCATCCGCGCCGCCCGGCCGCATCCCGTCCAGGGCCGTACCGGCCTTCAAGATCGCCCTGGCCACGCTCGCTCTCGCATGGACCGCCCCGGCCGCCTTCGCGGCAACGCCGCCGGCGGTGCATCAGGCCCTGGAGGCGGCCATCCACGGCTCGTGGCGCACTCCCGCCTTCGTCAAGCGCGACCCATACCGCCATCCGCTGCAGACACTCGAGTTCTTCGGCATCCGCCCCGACATGCGGGTGATCGAGGTGCTGCCGGGCGGGGGCTGGTATACGGAGATCCTGGCCCCGTTCCTGCGCGATCACGGCCAGCTCATCGAGGCCACCTCGCCCGCCGCCGGCACCACCGGCTGGCAGCACCGCTCGGCGCTGCGCTACTCCGCGAAGCTCGCCGCGGACCCGGCGGTCTACGGCAAAGTGCGGCTCGAGCCGTTCGAGCTTCCCGGCTATCTGCACCTCGGAGCGCCGGATTCCGCCGACATGGTGGTCACTTTCAACAACATGCACGACCTGATGTACGAGAACGTGCATCACATGGTGACGCCCATCTTCCTCGAGACATTCCTGCGCAGCGCCTACGATGTGCTCAAGCCGGGCGGCGTTCTCGGCATCGCCGGTCATCGCTGCGCGCCCGGCACCCCGGTGCCCGAATGCTTTCCGTGGGCGCGCCTGCCTCAGGCTTTCGTGATCCACGAGGCGCAGAAGGCCGGCTTCCAGCTCGGCGGGACCTCCGAGGCGCTCGCGAATCCGAAGGACCCGCGCAACGTCCCGGTCTTCGATCTGCCGCCCTCATTGGCGGACAAGAGCGCGGCGGCCCGCCGCCACTACGCGGCCATCGGCTATGCCGACGATTATCTGCTGAGGTTCGTGAAGCCGGCCAACTGAGCCGGAGAGAGCCGCGAGCCAACGGCGACTCCTGGCCAATTCAAGCGCCAGTCCGGACCCGGATCCGGAGCGACGGCCGCTCAACAGACCCCTGCCATCAGGCGCTTCACCGGCGGGGTGACCAGCAGCATCACGATGCCGCCGATGGCGCTCCACCAGAAGAGCGTCAGGTACAGCGCCGGCAGCGTCGCGAGGTCGTGGGCGTTGTAATCGCCCGAGAACCGGCCCGCCAGGAAGCTGCCGAGGGCGATGGTGAGGAACCACAGTCCCATGGTCTGGCCCGCGAAGCGCCCGGGCGCCAGCTTGGTGGTGGCGGACAGGCCCACGGGAGAGAGGCAGAGCTCACCGCACGCGTTCAGGAAGT
>DAHUXV010000016.1 GCA_027306985.1 Gammaproteobacteria bacterium
CTGCACCGGCCGGATGTGTTCGGGATTCCGCTCGAGCAGGCCGGCAAGTGGGTGAGCCTCTACTGGGGCGGCGCGATGGTCGGCCGATTCGTCGGCAGCGCGCTCCTGACACGCCTGCGCGCATCCGTGCTGCTCGCCACCTGCGCGGCGGTGGCGGCGCTGCTGTGCGTCGCGATCAGCCACGCGCCGGGAGCGCTCGCCGGCTGGGCGGCGCTGTCGGTGGGGCTCTTCAACTCCATCATGTTCCCGGTGATCTTCACGCTGACCCTCGAGCGCTCGACCGCCTCGAGGGCAGCCACCTCGGGGCTGCTCTGCATGGCGATCGTCGGCGGCGCGGTGCTGCCGGTGATCGTCGGGCACGTCGCCGATGCCGCCGGCTTGCGCGAAGCCTATGTGGTGCCGATGATCGCGTACCTCTGCATCGGCGCTTTCGGCATCGCGGCCTCGAGAGAGGTCGCCTTGCGGGCCGCGCAAGGCAGCGCGCCGCACTGAGCTCGCGGCGGTGGGACTTTTTCGCGGCTCGCGCGTCTATTGGATATGCGGTCGAAGGTCCTGATCTTCGCAATGCTCGGGGCGGCGGTGGCCACGGCCGCGGTGCCGCCGTTGCCCACCGTGCTTCCCGATACCGCCCAGGACAGGGTGCAGACCCAGCTCGCCATCCAGCAGGCGCAGGCGCAGGCGAGGATGGCGGCCTCGCAGGCCAGACTTCAGGCACAGCTCAACGCCAATCAGGCGAGGCTCCAGGGACAGGTCGCCGCCCAGGAGCAGGCGCAGCTCAATGCGGCGCGGCAGCCGATTGCGGCGCCGGGCGGCCTCTCGGGGCTGCCGCTGCCGGTGGCCGTGCCGATGCAGCAGCCGCTCGGCCCAATGGGAGTCATGGAGCTCACGAAGCTCACCCCGCAGCTCGGCCGGTACTTCGGTACCGATCGCGGCGTGCTGGTGGTGCGCGCGCCGGCGCACGGGGTGCTGCAGCTCCAGGATGGAGACGTGATCCTCTCCATCGGCGGCCGCACTCCGAACAGCAGCTCCCAGGCGATCCGGATCCTGACTTCCTATGATCCGGGGCAGAAGATCGAGCTGTCGATCCTGCGCGAGCACCACAGGATCAACATCACGGCCACCATGCCCGGGCCGCCCGGCGGTCCCTGAGGACGGCCTCTGAGGGCGGCGGCTCACCCGCCGCAGGGCCGTACACCGCTCACCCGGATCGATTCGTCGCATCGCTTCTCGCGCTTGCCCGCAAGCCATGTAGGCTGCCGCAGTCCGTTGCCAACCGCAGGGATCAGACGATGGCCACTCGAGCTTCCGCAGGTCACTCCCGCCGCTGTCTCGCACTGGTGCTCGCGGCCGCCGCTGCCGCTGCCGGGCCCGGCGCCGCTCACGCGGCCGCGCGGGCTGCGCGACCGTCGCCGGCGGGAGCAGGCCCGGCTGCCTGGGTCGACGTGTTCGTCGGCACGTCGGGCACCGCGAAGGGCGGCCCGATCGACACCTTCCCGGGCGCGACCCTGCCCTTCGGCATGATCCAGTGGAGTCCCGACACGCCGACCCAGCCCGAGGGCGGCGGATACAACTACCCGGACCGGCGCATCACCGGCTTCAGCCTGACCCACCTGAGCGGCCCCGGCTGCGGGGTGGCAGGCGACATCCGCATCCTGCCGACGAGCGGCGTGGTGCGCGCACCTGCCTCGGCTTCGGAGGCGTTCACTCACCGCAATGAGCAGGGCTCGCCCGGCTGGTACGCGGTCACCCTCGGGCGCGCCGCCGTCCGCGCCGAGCTCACCGTGACCGAGCGCACCGGGCTCGGCCGCTTCACGTTCCCGGCGGGCCCGCGCGGCAACCTGCTGTTCGACGTTTCCTCGAACCAGGCCGGCGTCACCGCGGCGAGCTTCCGGGTCGACGGACCGCGGCAGGTGAGCGGCTCGGCGACGGGCGGCAATTTCTGCGGCGCTCCCGACCGCTACACCGTCTACTTCGTGGCCCGCTTCAACCGGCCGATCGCCGCCACCGGCACGTGGCGGCGCGCGCGCGTCATGCCGGGCTCCCGCGGCGTGCGGGGAATCGAGAGCGGCGGCTGGGTGAGCTTCGAGACGGCCGGCGCGCCAAGTGTCGAGGCGCAAGTCGCGATTTCCTATGTCAGCCGCGCGGATGCGCTCGCGAACCTGCGCGCCGCCGGCGGCTCGTGGGATCTCGCGGCGATGCGGCGCCACGCCACACTCGTGTGGAACCGGATGCTCAAGCGCATCGACGTCACGGGCGGCAGCCGCGAGGAGCGGACGACTTTCTACACGGCTCTCTACCACACCCTTCTCGAGCCGACGATCTACAGCGACGTCAACGGCCTTTACCGCGGATTCGACGGCAAGGCGCATCATGTCGCCGCCGGCCACATCGAGTACGCGAACTACTCCGGCTGGGACATCTATCGCACCGAGGTCCCGCTCATCTCGCTGCTGGCGCCGAGGCGCGTGAGCGACATGATGCAGTCGCTCGTGGATGCCGGACGCCAGGGCGGCTGGCTGCCCAAGTGGGCGCTCGAGAACGGCTACACGGGCGTGATGGGCGGCGATGCCGCCGACATCATTCTAGCCGGCGCGTGGGCGTTCGGCGCCCGTGACTTCGACACCCGCGCCGCCCTGAAGGAGATGGTGAAAGGGGCGACCGATACCCACTCGCCGCCGGGGCAGGGCTGGTACGTCGAGCGGCCGGGACTGCGGCAGTACCTGAGCCGCGGCTACGTCGCCGACCGGCTGTCGACCTCGGTGGCTCCGGTGCCGAACGGCTCCTCGGAGACGCTCGAGTACGCCGAGGCGGATTTCTCGATCGCGCAGCTCGCCGCGGATCTGGGCGACCGCCGCGTGCACGACACGTTCCTGAGCCGCTCGTCGGACTGGGAGAATCTCTTCGACACCGCGACCGGTCTCATCTGCGCGCGCACGCCGGGCGGCGCGCTCGCGCAGGCGCCCGTCAACTCGAACGGACAGATCGCCTTCCAGGAAGGCGACGCCGCCCAGTACACGTGGATGGTGCCGCAGGACCTGCGCGATCTCATCCGCGGCATTGGCGGGCGGGCGGCGGCGCGCCGCCGCCTGGATTTCTTCTTCACCCATCTCAACGCCGGCCAGAGCGCCCCGTACGCGTGGCTCGGCAACGAGCCGAGCCTCGGCTCGCCGTGGGTCTACCTCACGGCGGGAGCGCCATGGCGGGCGCAGAGCGTGCTGCGCACCGCCATCAACCGGCTCTACGGCGACTCGCCGGCGGGGATTCCCGGCAACGACGACCTTGGCACGATGAGCGCGTGGTACGTCTGGACGGCGATGGGCCTCTATCCGCAGAACCCGTCGGTGCGCCTCCTCGACATCGGCAGCCCGCTCTTCCGGCACATCACGCTGCGTTCCCCAGGCGGTCCGACGATCGAGATCGATGCACCGGGAGCCGCTGCGAACGCGCCCTATGTGCACGGTCTTCGCGTAGACGGTCATCCGACCGAGCGAACGTGGATCGCGCTCCCTCTGCGGGGTACGGTCAGCCTGCACTTCGATCTCTCACGCAGGCCCGATACGCACTGGGGCACCGCCCCGCCGGATGCTCCGCCGTCCTTCTCGCCCGGTTCAACTCACTTTCCAGTGGCAGTGGACGCCTGGATCACGGCTGGGCAGGCGCAGACTCGGGTCTCGCCCGGCGCGGCGGCGCCGCTGTCATTCGACGCGCGTGCGGGCTCGAACGCGGCGCCGACGTCGCTGCGCTGGCGCGCCGTGGCACCGGCCGGTCTCGAGGTGCGTCCGCGCTCCGGTGCGATCGAGGCCCGCGCGGAGGGCCCTGACGCAGTACGCCTGCAGATCAAGGCGCCGCAAGGCATCCGCGACGGGTATTACGACGTTGCGATACATGCGCGCGCAGCCAACGGCGCGCGCCTGCCCACGACGGAGCTCGTCGTCAGAGTCTCCTCTCCGGGTCACCTGCTGCCGCTCGTCTATGTCGCCAGCGACTCCGACAACACGGTGACGGCCGTCGATCCGGCGACGGGCGGCATCGGGCCCGCGGTTGCGGTCGGCGAGAATCCGGTCGCGGTGGCTGCGAGCCCGAACGGCGAGCGCGTTTACGTTGCGAACCAGGGCTCCAACACCGTGTCGGTCGTCGATGCCGCCGGCCAGAAGGTCGTGGCGACGATCGCGGTGGGATCGGGCCCGGCTGCGCTCGCGCTGAGCGCGGACGGACGCACGCTTTGGGTGGCGAACGGCAACGCCAATACCGTCCAGAGGATCGACACGAGGACGCTCCGCGCCGGCACACCCATCCCGGTGGGTGCCGGCCCGTCGGGACTCGCTCTCGCGGGCGACACGCTCTACGTGGCGACCGCGAGCTCGAACAGCGTCACCGAGATCAACGCGGACACCGGCAAGGCAGGAGCCACTCTGGCCGCGGGTGCCGGCCCCGCGGCCATCGCGGCGGCTCCGGGCGGTCGAAGGATCTACGTCGTCGATGCAAACGGCAACGACATCACGCCTATCGATGCGCTTACCGGCACTGCGCTGGCACCCATTCCCACCGGCCTCGCGCCGCGCTCGATTGCCGTGTCGCCGGACGGGAAGCTGCTGTATGTAGGGAACTCCGCGGTGGATACCCTGACAGCGATCGACGCATCGAGCGGGCGGGGCAGCGCGCCGATCCAAGTCGGCCGCGGGCCGATGGCCGTGGCCTTCGGGAGAACCGGCCGGCGGGCCTACGTCGTGGACGGCCAGACGGGCAACCTCGCGATCGTCGAGGTCCGTTCGGGGAAGCGCATCGCTTCGATCCCGGTCGCCGGCCTGCCGGTGGCGGTTGCGGCGCCGTGAGCGAAGGGCGAGCGGCCATCGCGGACTGATCGGTCCGGCGGCAGCTCTTCAGCACGAGGAAGGAATTGCGTGGGTGCGCGGTCATCCAAACATAGTGCCCGGCATCCTTCCGCGCATGCGCATCGCCACCGTCGGAAACTCGGGTTGCGGAAAATCGGCGCCGTCGCAGGCCATTGCCCATGAGGATCCGCGGCCGCAGCCCGGTCGAGCATGATTTCTATTGCGCTCTGCCGTCTTCCAATTGCTATGCTGAACGGTAACTGGCGAAGAGACTCGGCGGGCGGCCCCTGGGGCGGTCGCTCGCCGCTGCCGTGAAAAGGTGGTGCGATGACTCGTACGGTCCGATCACTCGAGAAGACGCAGCAGGCGCTCGAGGAAGCGCTACGTCAAGCGCGCCACGCGCTGATACAGACCATACACACGATAAGCGCAATAGCGAGCCGCAGCGACCGGTATACGGCCCTGCACCAGGAACAGGTTGCCGCGCTCGCCACGGGTATCGGGCGACGGCTCGGTCTCGAGGCGCATCACCTGGAAGGTCTTTACCTCGGCGCGCTCGTGCACGATATCGGCAAGATTGCAGTGCCGGCCGAGCTGATATCGAAGCCGGGGAAACTGACGCCCGAGGAATATTCGCTCGTCAAGACGCACGTGCGTGCCGGGGTCGATATGCTCGAGAACGTGAGCCTTCCCTGGCCCGTGCAGCTGATCATCGGCCAACATCACGAGCGCTTGGACGGCTCGGGATACCCGCTCGGGCTCTCCGGCGCAGCGATCGGGATCGAAGCGCGCATCAGTGCGGTGGCGGACGTGTTCGAGGCCATCTGCCAGCCGCGCCCCTACCGCGAGGCGCGCGGGTGCGCAGAGGCGCTTGCGGAGCTCGAGCGCGGCGCCGGCATCGCGTACGATCGTGAGGCGGTCGACGCACTGGGGTCCCTCGTACGAGAAGCCGGCTCACAGGATTTCTGGACCTATATCGACTCCGCTGATTTCTCCTCGACCGTGATCCTTGCGTAGCCGGAGCCGATGCGACGGGCATGGGCGCCTCATGCCTGGCTCACGCCCCCCGAAGCCGTGAGCATGAACGGCAGGACCGTCGGCGACGGCATGGCGTGCACCACCATCGTCCTGGGAAGGACTCCGGGCGCGCCGCCCGATGCCAGGGCGGCGCCCGGACCGCAGACCGTCACGGCGGGCCACGAGTTCGCACCGAGGCCGAAGAATTTCCCGATCACGCATTGGCCGGAGCGTGCCGACACGCGGTGGGGCCGGAGCGGAATCTTCTAGGATCGATGATCGGCCGCCCAATAGCGAACACACGCGACGACGACTCATGCATTGTGATCCCGAGCTGCGCGCCGGAAGCGCAGCGGCGCACGATCGAATGCCCGTGGATTCGAGATCCCGACGCTCGCGTCGACCTGAGAATCCGAGCCGTTCCGGAGGCGCGATACCCTCAATTCCACAGTGTGGCCGCTGCAAGAGTGATTCCAATCGGCAAGTTTCCCAGCCCCCGAGCAGCCTACGGCATTGGCGGCGAACGATGTGCTCGGAAGCCACAGCATGGCCAGCAAAAGGACGCGTGAAGCTGCTCCCGCAGGACGAGGAAGTGTATGTGTTCGCTGAAAGCCAGGATCGGATCGCCAAGGAGCGCAGCATGCGTCGGCGGCAACTGAAGTGGTTATGGGCGCGACTGAAGAAGCTCTCGACGATGAAGGTCACGCGCGACGTCCAGGCGCCCGAACTGGCTGACAAGATCGACGGCGCCATCGGCGAAGGCTCGCAATTTCACCGGAGCTTTGGTTACTACGCTCAGGGAGCGGGCCCGGAGACTGCCACATTGCCAAAGGACTGGATGCAACGGGTGCACCGAGTTCAAAGCAACAACACCAACGGTCGCGTGGGTTACTGCCGGGACGTGCTCGACCTCCTTTCTTGCGCAGAAGTACCCCGGTCATACCCCCACGGCCCTGGGGGTACACGGCGCCTCTTGCCCAGTTGCCTGAGCAGCCTGGCGCAGTGAATGAGCCGCTGATTCGCCGCACGATTTGCGGCGAATGGAAGCTTCTGGCTCACCGGGCCTAGAACCGGACTTTATTGTGGTCATCCGTCCTATTTGGCATATGTAACTATATGAAATATAGTGCAATATGGCCAAAGATAAAGCGGACAATAAAGTGGACATGAAGACGGCGAATGACAGGGGCGAGGAGCACGGCCTGATGGAGCCGCTTGTCCTGGGGGAAGGCTCTCGGCACCGCCCGGAATTGACCGATCTTGCGCTGGAGCTCGCGCAGCGGAGCGCTGGCTTCCGCCGCTCACTGCCGGAAAGCCTGCTGTCATCGCTGGCGACGCTCGTGCGCGCCATGAATTGTTACTACAGCAATTTGATCGAAGGGCATGACACGCACCCCGTCGATATCGAGCGCGCCCTGCAGGGCGACTACAGCAAGGATGCGAAGACGCGCGATCTGCAGCTCGAAGCCATGGCGCATGTCGCCGTCCAGCAATGGATTGACGAAGGCGGTCTCAGGGGCCGGGCAGTTGCCGCGGACTCCATCCGCGAGATTCACCGTCGGTTCTGCGAAGCGCTGCCCGAAGACCTGCTGTGGGTTGAGGATCCGGCGACACACGAGCGCATACGGGTCATCCCGGGCGAACTACGCGCCCGCGACGTCGCGGTGGGCGATCACATCGCCATCAGCGCGCCGGCGGTGCCCCGCTTCCTCGGGCGCTTTGAAGGGGTCTATAGCCGCCTCGGCAAGACCGAAACCCTTCTCGCCGCGGCGGCAGCCCATCATCGCCTGGCGTGGATTCACCCGTTCCTCGACGGCAATGGCCGCGTCGCGCGGCTGATGTCACATGCAACGTTGCTGGACGCCCTCGACACCGGCGCGGTCTGGTCTGTCGCGCGCGGCTTGGCGCGCAACGTCGCTGCATACAAGGGCCATCTCGCCGCTTGCGACATGACCCGTCGAAACGATCTCGACGGTCGCGGTAACCTGAGCGAGGAAGCCATGGCGGAATTCACGCGGTTCTTCCTGGCCACGTGCCTTGATCAGGTCACGTTCATGGAAGGACTGATGCAGCCGGACTCCCTGCGCACCCGTATCCTGCTGTGGACCGAAGAGGAAATCCGTCGCAATCGCCTGCTGCCGAAATCCGGTGCCATCCTCGAAGCCGTGCTCTATCGCGGCGAGCTGCCGCGCGGCGATGCCGCCGGCATCGTCGGCACCGGGGACCGACAGGCGCGGCGCGTCGTGTCGGCGTTGATCGAGAGAGGTGTGGTGACTTCCGTGAGCAGCCGCGCGCCGCTGCGGCTTGCTTTTCCGGCGGCGCTGGCATCACGCTGGATGCCGGGTCTGTTTCCGGATCAGCGTGGTTAAGGTAGCGATGCTGCATGCAGGCGTAACCGCAACCGATCAGGCGCTCGGAGGGAGCCGCTCCGCGCCATACCGGCGCTCGTCCTTGCAGCACCAAATCACAGTCGGAAGGCGTGAGCCACGCGACCGTACCCGGCGGACTGTAACTGCAGTCAGAAGGGCTCGTCCCATTGCGTGCCCCCTTGTTCTTGTGGGGATCGTAGCTCGCTCATTGCCGACGGCGTTTCCGACTGTTCCCCTCTGAGTCGCGCCGGCGCTTTCGGGTCGGATTACGGATCGACCCCGAAATGGTCCTTTCGGCCAGGTCCGGCCGCTCGCTCGGGCATCTCGGTTATCGGGAAGCTGTCATTCGCGTAGGGCGGTCTCGATTGGTATACCGTGACCATCGTGGATCAGCATTTGAGAATGCTTCCATTGACAAAGTGCACTTTGCAGCCCCACGGCGTGGCGATACGCTCTGGATCTGGGCTGACGCTGAAGCGACTGCAGCAGCCTCGCGAGGAATCACCGATGTCGTCAAGGTCATTTTCCCTCACTCGATCGTTCTGGAGCGCTCTCGGTGGCGATCCGTCCGGGCTCGAGCGCTTACGGTTTGTGGGCGAGGGAGAGCTGCCATCGTGCTTTCCTGTAACCGACTTTGCTAGCGCGTCGATTGCTGCTGCTGCTCTCTCCATTGGAGAGCTCGCGGCGCAGGCGAACGATGCTCCCCCTGTTACGGTCAACCGCCGTCTGGCTTCATTGTGGTTCGGCTGGTCGATCGAGCCCATCGGCTGGAAGCTGCTGGACCCGTGGGACCCGATTGCGGGAGACTACCCTGCGCGGGACGGGTGGATCAGACTTCATACCAACGCACCGCATCATCGCGCCGCTGCCGAGCGGGTCCTTGGATTCCATACGGATAAGGCCGGAACGGCGCACGCAATCGCGGGTTGGACCAAGGGCGCGCTCGAACACGCCGTGGTGGAAGCCGGCGGTTGCGCGGCCGAAATGCGCTCCACGGCGGAATGGCTCGCGCATCCGCAGGGACACGCAGTCAGTTCAGAGCCCTTGGTGCACATACAGGCCAGGCGCGATGAAACCGCGCATGCCGGCTGGGTGCCCTCGCGGTCGCGACCGTTGGCAGGAATCCGCATCCTGGACCTAACCCGCGTGCTAGCCGGACCGGTCGCGACCCGCTTCCTCGCGGCGTACGGCGCGGAGGTCCTGCGCATCGACCCGCCGGATTGGGACGAACCGGGAATCGTCCCCGAAGTGACGCTCGGCAAGCGGTGCGCAAGGCTCGACCTTAAGGCTCCGGAGGAACGAGACCGCTTCGAACTCCTGCTCGCAGGTGCCGACGTGCTCGTACACGGCTATCGTCCCGGTGCGCTGGAGGGGCTGGGATATGACGAGCCAAGACGGAGGGCGATTTCTCCGGGCCTCGTTGACATCAGCCTTGACGCCTACGGCTGGTCGGGTCCTTGGGCCGGCCGTCGCGGATTCGACAGCTTGGTCCAGATGAGTTCGGGAATCGCCGACGCGGGGAGGAAGTGGAAAGGCGCTGACAGGCCCGTCCCCCTGCCCGTACAAGCACTTGACCATGGCACGGGCTACCTCCTTGCCGCCGCGGCTGTACGGGGACTGGTGAATCGACTGATAGGGGGCGGCGGAGGGATGACAGCGCGGCTGTCGCTCGCCCGCACCGCCACCGTGTTGGGGCAGGCTAGTGAAGGCGGGGAGCAAACCCCGCTTACTCCGTGTTCGGATTGCGATCTGTCGCCTCCGCTTGAAGTGACGTCCTGGGGGAACGCCCGGCGCCTGAGCCCGCCCGCGGTCGTGGCAGGCGCACCCATGTCGTGGTCCCGGGGCGCCTCTGTATTGGGCTCGGCCCGCGCAGCCTGGGAGGAAACGACTTCCGCGTAACGCCCAAGCCTGCACGACGCAAGACGCAAGCGGAGACAGGTCCCAAGACACGCCGCGTGAAAGGGAGCTCAGGCCGTGAACGGCCAAATGCTGCCCTTGAGGCCGCAATCCGAACTTCCACATACCGGCCATTGGGTTGGATACGGCTGAACCGCTGTTTCTGGGCTTGCCGTTGCGGGCTCTGAGCAATGCGCATATAATGCGCATTGGCAATCCAGAAGGTATCAGAGTGATGCGTAGCCCCGCCAGTACGGCACGTAAGCGTCCGGTCAATCTCACGCTGAGCGAGGACCTCGTTGAGGAGGTTAAAGGCGTTACCGGCAATCTCTCCGGAGTCGTGGAGTCCCTCCTCGCCGAT
>DAHUXV010000047.1 GCA_027306985.1 Gammaproteobacteria bacterium
CCTTGCGCATGTTCTGGAAGTCCACGGCGATCTTCGTGCAGGCCACGTCGATGCCGAGCGCCGGTCGCGGGCTCCGGCCACGCCAGGCGTCCGCCGACAGGATGTCCGAGGCGGTGAATTCCGCTGGCTGCTCCGGCGGCGGGCTGGACATGAACCGATGACCTCTGGGCCGTTGGTCGCGGCCTGCTGCCCGGGGAGGCGATGCAAAACACCTCACCCGGCTTGCCGATTGCTCCCGGCCGCGATCTTCTAACGAGTTGCGGCTGATTCTCGCACACCCGCTCAGGAACACAAGCTAACGCGCTGTTCGTCCAGGGGTTCGCGACTTGACAGAATCCGGGGGCGGATCGTCGCAGATGTGACGTAATCGAGGTTTCGGCGGCAAGCCGATGGCGGTCAGCCCAATGCGTCCCTGGCGAGCGCGTACGTGCGCCGCAGCTCCTGCTCCATCTCTCCCTGGAGCCTCTCGAGCGCCGCCGCATCCAGGGTGCGCGGCACGTAACGCGGCGGCCCGATGGCGATGGCGATCCGCGAGAGCGGTACCGGGATCACGAAGCGATCCCACTTGATCCGCCACGCGCGCGAGGCGGCATAGGCCATGGGCAGGATCGGCCGGCCGGACATCTGCGCGAGCAGGATGGCGCCGGGCTTGAATCTGAACCGGGGTCCCCGCGGGCCGTCGGGCGTGATGACCGGGGAGATGCCCTCCTTGACCAGGGCCTGATAATAATCGCGCAAGGCGCGAGCACCCGTGTGGCTGGAGGAGCCGCGGATGACGTGGCCGCCGACGCGCCGGACCATCATGGCGCCGAGCTCCCCGTCGACCGACGGGCTGATGAGCCAGGCGACCTTCATGCGCGAGCGCTGCTCGAGCAGGTACTTGGCGCAGTAGAGCTGGTGCTGGTGCCAGAAGCAGGGGATGAGTGACGGCGAGCTGGCGAGCGCCTGCTCGAGATGCTCCGCGCCTGTTACCGCGACCACGCGGCAGGCCAGCCACCACGCCCGGATGATGCCGATGCCGAGGGGGGCCGCCACCCGGTAGAGCAGCCGCCGGGCCGGCGTCATGCTGCGGCCCGAGCGCGTGACCGTGCGATAAAGGGTATTTCGCAGGCCGCCGTCGTCCGGCTCGGATGTCACGCTTCAGCCGCTCCCATGAACAATCGACCAATTTACTATAATCCCGGGCCCGCATGAGCAGACCCGCAACGATGCAGCCCCAGCCGCCCGAGGCGGCGCTTCAATTCGATATCGGTTCCACGGACGATTCGCTGGAGCGGATGGTCGAGCTCTTCGCCATTCATGGCGACATCTACCGCGTCTACGTGCCGGCGCGGCAGTCCTTCACGTACGTCGTCCATCATCCGGATGACGTCAAGCGGGTGCTCGTCTCGAACCACCGCAATTACACGAAGGGCCTCGGCCTCGATCGGGTGAAGATCCTGCTCGGCAAGGGCATCATGACGAGCGAAGGGGAGCTGTGGACCCGCCAGCGCTACATGATGCAGCCGCTCTTTCACCGGCGGGTCATCACCCGCTTCGCCGAGGTGATCGGCGCCGCGAACTCGCAGCTCCTGGCGCGCTGGGAGGCTCTCGAGCGCCGCGGCGAGCCGGTGAATCTCACCGACGAGATGAGCGCGCTCACGCTGCAGATCGTGCTGCTCTCCATTTTCGGGCGCGACCTCGAGCGCATGTCCGCCGAGCTCGGCGGCAACCCCTTCGAGGTGATCACCCGCGAGCAGGAGCGGAACCTGCAGTTCGCCTTCAAGTTCCGCTCGCTCACCAAGCTCGTGGCCGGGCTCATTGCGCGCCGCCGCCAGGAGAAGGAAGAGCACTTCGACTACGTCGCGATGCTCATGAGCGCGCGCGACAAGGACAGCGGCGAGCCGATGAGCGAGCGCCAGCTCATCGACGAGGTACTCACTCTCGTCGTGGCCGGCCACGAGACCACCGCGAGCGGCCTCAACTGGACCTGGTACCTGCTGTCACAGCATCCCGGCGTCGAGGCCCGGCTGCACGCGGAGCTCGACGGCGTGCCGGATGAGACCGCGCCCGGCCTCGCGCACATGGAGCAGCTGACCTATACCCGGCAGGTGATCGACGAGGCGCTGCGCCTGTATCCGCCGGGCTGGCTCCTTTCGCGGCGCACGGTGCAGCCCGATGTGCTTTGCGGCTACGAGATCCCGGCCGGCACCAATGTCCTGCTGCCGCTGTACCTGCTGCATCGCCATCCGCGGTACTGGCCGGATCCGGACGCATTCCTTCCGGAGCGCTTCGCGCCCGATCACGAGGCCGAGCGCCCGCGCTTCGCCTACATGCCGTTCGCGGCCGGCCCGCGTCACTGCATCGGCGAGACCTTCGCGCTCTACGAGATGCTGCTGCACCTGCACCGCATCGCCCGGCACTTCCGGCTGATTCACGTCCCCGACGAGCCGATCGAGCTCGAGGCGCAGATCAATCTGCGCACCCGTCATCCTTTGCACATGAGGCTGGAACGCCGCTGATGTCGAACCCCAACACGCACGTTACGACCCTGACCGAGCTCCTCGAGGTCAATCGCCGCCATCCCGGGAAGATCACCTATCTCGAGGGCGAGCACGAGGCGCGCGAGGTCGGCTTCGAGGAGCTCCATGCGCGCGCGCTGGGCATCCTCCACCATCTGCAGCGCCTCGGTGCGCGCCGCGGCGACAAGCTGATCCTCTTCCTCGGCAGCAACGAGCAGTTCATCGACGCCTTCTGGGCCGCCGTGCTCGGCGGCATCGTGCCGGTCCCCGTCGCGCTCGGCATCAGCGACGAGCACCGGCACAAGCTCATGCGCATCGCCCGCAAGCTCGGCAGGCCGTTCATCTATACCGAGCGGCGCTCGCTCGAGCGCATCGGCGCCTTCGCCGCCCAGGCCGGGGAGGCGGAGACCTTCGAAGGACTGCGCTCGCGTGCCTTCCTGGTCGACGATCTCGATGACATCTCCCGCGCAGGCAAGCCCTACGAGGCGACACCCGACGATGTCGCTTTCATCCAGTTCTCCTCGGGCTCGACCAGCGAGCCCAAGGGCGTGGTGCTGACGCACGGCAACATCATCGCCAACGCGCGCGGCGCGACGGAGGCGGCGCGGTTCTCGCAGGATGACGTCAGTCTCTCCTGGATGCCGCTCACCCACGACATGGGGCTGATCGGTTTCCATCTCGTCATGTTCTACAACCGGATCCACGCGCACCTCATGCCGACGGAGCTGTTCATCCGCCGGCCGCTGCTGTGGCTGACGCTCGCGAGCCGCATCCGCGCGAGCATCCTCTGCTCGCCGAACTTCGGCTACAAGCACTACCTCAAGGTGCTCGGCGACCGCCCGATCGAGGGACTCGACCTCGCGAGCGTCAGGCTCATCTTCAACGGCGCGGAGCCGATCTCGGTCGAGCTGTGCGACGAGTTCCTGACGCGGCTCGCTCCCGCCCGCCTCGCACGCAATGCCATGTATCCGGTGTATGGCCTCGCGGAGGCTTCGCTCGCCGTGAGCTTCCCGCCGCCCGGGGCGCCGATGCGGACCATCGCGCTCAACCGGCATCACCTGGGAGTCGGCAGTCCCGTCGAGCCGGTGGACGGGCACTCGCGCGAGGCGGTGCAGCTCGTATCAGAGGGCCGTGCGATCCCGTATTGCAGCGTGCGCATCGCCGACGAGGAGGACCGGCCGCTGCCGGAGGACCGGATCGGGCATCTGCAGATGCGCGGAGACAACGTCACCCGCGGGTACTTCGAGAATCCGCCGGCCAACGCCGCGGCCTTCACCGCGGACGGGTGGCTGCGCACCGGCGACCTCGCGCTCGTGCACGAGGGCGAGCTCTACGTCTCCGGGCGGGCGAAGGAGATCATCTTCGTCAACGGCCAGAACTACTACCCGCACGATCTCGAGGGCATAGCGCAGCGGATCGAGGGCCTGGAGCTCGGCAAGGTCGTCGCCGCCGGGGTGCGGCCGCCGGCAGAGGAGACCGAGCAGCTCGCGCTCTTCATCCTGCACCGCGGCTCGATGGAGGATTTCCTGCCGCTCGCCACGCGCGCCGCGCGGCTCATCAACGAGCAGACGGGCCTCGAGGTCGCGGAGGTGGTTCCGGTCAAGCGCATCCCGAAGACGACGAGCGGCAAGATCCAGCGGCACCTGCTCGAGGAGAGCTACGCCGACGGCGAGTTCGCCGGGGAGCTGAAGGCGCTCGCGGCGCTGCGTGCGGCGCAACGCGGCCCCCAGACCGCCTCGCGAAACGAGATCGAGGAGAAGCTGCGCGCCATCTGCGATGCCGCCCTCGGCGGCAAGCGCGTGGATGCCAACGACAACCTGTTCGAGCTCGGAGCGAGCTCTCTGAAGCTCATCGAGATCCACGAGCGGATCGACCGGGAGTATCCGGGTCAGGTCGACCTGACGGAGCTCTTCGACTTCCCGACCATCGCCGAGCTCGCCCGCCACCTCGAGAGCAAGCTCGAAGAGTCACGACCGGTCTGATCATTCCTGCGCGAAGCGCATGGACAAATCTATGGCGCGCACGTTCTTCGTGAGGCTGCCGGCTGACACGAAGTCGACGCCGGTCGCGGCGATGGCCCGCACGGTCTCAAGGCTGACGCTGCCCGAGGCTTCGAGCGCCACGGGGCGTCCGCGCGAGCGGTTGAGCGCTACGGCGGCGGCCAGATCCTCGAGGCTGAAGTCATCGAGCAACACGATGTCGGGTCCGGCGCCCAGCGCCTCCTCGAGCTCCCGCAGCGACTCGACTTCGACCTCCACCTTGACGCCCCGGGCGGCGCGGCGGCCCGCAGCGATGGCGGCGGCGAGCGACCCGGCCGCGGCGATGTGGTTCTCCTTGATGAGCACCATGTCGTAAAGACCCATGCGGTGATTGCGCCCGCCGCCGCACCGCACGGCGTACTTCTGCGCGCTGCGCAGGCCCGGGAGGGTCTTGCGGGTATCGAGCACCGCGCAGCCCGTGCCGGCGACCGCGGCGGCGAAGCGGCTCGCCTCCGTGGCGGTCGCGCAGAGCAGCTGAAGGAAATTGAGCGCTGTGCGCTCGCCGGTGAGGATCGGCCGCGCCGGTCCTTCGATCTCGAAGATCACCGCGCCGGCCGCGATCCGGTCCCCGTCCGCCGCCCGCCATGTGAGGCGGACGCCCGCATCCAGCTGGCGAAAGGTCTCTTCGGCCCACGGCCGGCCGCAGAGCACGGCGTCCTCGCGGGTGACGACCCGGCCCCTGACCCTCTGGCCCTGCGGGACGAGCGCTGCGGTGAGGTCGCCGCCGCCGATGTCCTCCCGCAGCGCGGCCGCCACCTGCTCCGGCAGGTCCTGCGGCGGCGTGAGGTCGTGGGCCGGTGCTGGCGCGGTCGGGCTCATCCGATCCTCGGCGCTTCCTCTCCAGCATTGATGCTGGAGAGGAAGCGCTGCCTTCCTGTTGCAGAGAGCCGTAGGGCTGGTTTAATATACAGCTCGTCGGTATATCGGCTATCAGGCCACCGGCAGGCGATCGAGGATTTTCCGGGCGGCTCGCGGCAAGCGAGTGCAACGGCACGGCGGTTTCGACTGCGAGTGTGCGTTGGGTAAGGGTACATGGTTGTGTTCGGGCTAGAGCGTTAGCCTCCTGATTCTGGAAATCCCCTCCCTCGAGGGCGGGGAAGACGTTAATCCTGAAGCCTAGCATGGGCGCGCCCAGGCATCATGGATGTGCCCCGCCGCCGTAGGTGGCGGAGCGCTGGGTCCGGCAGGGTGCAACGCATGCGTCGCACGGGTGGCCAGGGATGGACACCCCGGGCTTGCGCGGAGCAGGGACTTGCGCAGCGCAATGCCCGGATCCAGCGCGATGACAATGGTTTGAACATTGCCGCCGCGGCCTCATAATCCATACGGATGTCCGAAGCACCTGCCCGGGCGGAGTGGGACCGCCCCCGTTCCCCTTGCATCAAGCTCTGCTCGCTCGATGAGCGGGGGTACTGCATCGGGTGCCTGCGAACCGCCGATGAGATCGGCCGCTGGACGTCCATGAGTGCCGCCGAGCAGTGGCAGCTGGTCGCCGAGCTGAAGCAACGGCGCAAGCTCGCGCGAGGCGATGGAGTTCCGTAACCGGCGCCCTGGGCGCCGCTACAGGCACGGGGTCGTGTCGACCCCGTGGCAGTCCGGCCGATGGCCGTAATGAGGTATTTTTGATGGACGTGGTCGAGAGAATCAAAGCCGAGCTCGGCTCGAGCCCGGTGGTGCTGTTCATGAAGGGCACGCCGGACTTTCCGCAGTGCGGCTTCTCCGCGCAGACGGTGGCGGCGTTGCGCGAGCTCGGCGCCGAATTCAAGTATGTCAACATCTTCGAGGAGCCGGAGATGCGCGAGGCGCTGAAGCGCTACTCGAACTGGCCGACCTATCCGCAGCTCTACGTCAACGGCGAGCTCGTCGGCGGCTGCGACATCGCCCTGGAGATGTACCAGAGCGGTGAGCTGCAGAAGCTGCTCTCCGGCGCCGGCGCGCTCAAGTAGCCGGCGCGGAGTCGCTCTCGGCCTCGGCGGCCGGCTCGCCGAGCCAGCCGAGCGAGCGCGCCCGCGCCTCGGCCTCGAGAAAGCTGTCGCGGAAGCGGTTGCAGATGAGGCAGAAGAGCTCCGCGGTGCGCTCGGCGTCATAGACGGCCGAGTGCGCGGAGCTCGAATCCCACGCCAGTCCCGCGATCGTCACCGCCTTCGCCAGCACCGTCTGTCCCAGCGCCGCGCCGGCGAGGGTGGCGGTGTCGAAGCATGAAAACGGATGGAACGGGTTGCGCTTCACCTCCGCCCGCTTGACCGCCGCGTTGAGGAAGCCGAGATCGAAGGCCGCGTTGTGCCCGACCAGGATGGCCCGCCGGCACTGGTAGGCGCGCACGGCGTGGCGGATCTCGCGGAAGATCCGCTGCAGCGCATCGCGCTCGGGCAGCGCCGGGCGCAGCGGATGAAACGGATCGATGCCCGTCACCGAGAGCGAGGCGGGATCGAGCCTGCCGCCTTCGAAGGGCTTCACATGGAAGTTGTGGGTCGTGCCGCGACTCAATACGCCGTCCACATCCATGTCGATGACTACAGCGGCGATCTCGAGCAGAGCGTCCGTCTCCGCGTTGAACCCGCCCGTCTCGATATCCACCACGACCGGCAGGAAGCCGCGAAACCGCCGCGCCATGAGCGCTGCGCCCGCCGCGGGCATGACCGCCGTCGTCGCCTCGGATTCCGTGCTCATCCGCGCTCCGTCCCGGCCAGTCGCCAGCCGATGTGCTCGCCCGCGCGCAGGGGCACGATCTCCTCGGTGCCGAACGGGTAGCTCCGGGGCACCTCCCAGGGCGTCTTGATCAGAGTGATCCGGCCCTCGTTGCGCGGCAGGCGGTAGAAATCCGCGCCGTGCTCGGAGGCGAAGGCCTCGAGGCGCGCCAGCGCGCCCGCCGCCTCGAACGCTTCCGCGTAGAGCTCGATCGCCCCGTGGGCGCAGAACATGCCGGCGCAGCCGCAGGCGGTTTCCTTCGCGCCGCGCGCGTGCGGCGCGCTGTCGGTGCCGAGGAAAAAGCGCGGATCGCCGCTCGCCGCGGCGGCGTTGAGCGCCTCGCGGTCGGGCTCGGACTTCAGCACCGGCAGGCAGTAGTGGTGCGGGCGGATGCCGCCCGCGAAGAGCGCGTTGCGATTCATGAGTAGATGTTGCGGAGTGAGAGTCGCCGCGATCCCGGGGCGGGATCCCAGCACGAACTGTACGGCGGCACGCGTGGTGATGTGCTCGAAGACGATCCGCAGGCGCGGAAAGCGCGCCGCCAGGCCCGTGAGGACCTCCTCGATGAAGCGCGCCTCGCGGTCGAACACGTCGACTTGCGGATCCGTGACCTCGCCGTGCACCTCCAGGACGAGGTCCTGCTCCTCCATTCGGGAGAGGACCGCATCCACCTTGCGGATGTCGGTCACGCCGGCATCGGAATGGGTCGTCGCGCCCGCCGGATAGAGCTTGAAGCCCACGATGCAGCCGCTCGCCCTGGCGCGGTCGACCTCGGCGGGCTCGGTCCTGTCGGTCAGATAGAGGGTCATCAGCGGCTCGAATGCCACGCCCGCGGGCAGCGCATCGAGTATCCGCTGCCGGTATGCCAGCGCCTGCTGCGTGGCGGTCACGGGGGGGCGCAGGTTGGGCATGACGAGCGCGCGGGCGAAGCGCGCCGCCGTGAAGGGCAACACGGAGCGCATCGCCTCGCCGTCGCGCAGGTGCAGATGCAGATCGTCGGGGCGGCGGATGGTGATCGCGGTCATGTGCCGTCACCCAGGGCATCGAGAATGCCCTGTCCCAGGATCAACTCCAGCGCCCAGCGCACGCCGAAGCCGGTGACCTCGGTGTTGATGTGCCCCAGGCCGCCGGTGCGCGTTGCCGAGGAGAGATCGACGTGCACCCAGGGGATGTCCTCGGGGACGAAACGGCTGAGGAACCGCGCCGCCAGGATGTGATCGCCCTTGCCGTCGGTGGTGCATTGCAGGACATCGGCGATCTTGCTCTCGAGATCGGAGTCGAAGTCGGCATCGAGCGGGAACGTCCAGACTCTCTCCCCGCTCTCGCGCCCGGCGTCGAGCAGCTTGCGCCCGAGGGCCGGCCGGTTGGTGAAGACGCCGCTCATTCTCTCGGTCAGCGAATACACACAGGCGCCGGTGAGCGTGGCGAAATCCAGCATCATGCGCGGCCGGGTGCGGGCGGCGAGCGCCAGCGTGTCCGCCAGCGCCATGCGGCCCTCGGCGTCGGTATGGATCACCTGGATGGTGACGCCGTTCGCGGCGCGCACGACTTCCTGCGGGCGATAGGCCCGCGGCCCGATGTTGTTCTCCGTGATGGCGAGCCAGGCGTCGGCCGCGATCGGCGCGCGCAGCTGCGCCAGCGCGATGAGCGTGGCGAGCGCCACGGCGCTGCCGCCCATGTCCGTGTGCATCTCGAGCATGGACCGGTGGGGCTTCAGATTGATGCCGCCGGTGTCGAAGAGGATGCCCTTGCCGATGAGCGCGAGGTCCGGCGCGCCGCCCCTTCGGCGGCCGGGCCGGTAGCGCAGATGCGCGATGCCCGCGACCGGGCTCTCGTTGCCGGCGGCGACGGCGAGGAACGCGTTGGCTCCGGCCCGCCGCAGCGCCTGCTCGCCGATCCACGTCATCTCCAGGCCGTGCCGCCGCGCAAGTTGGGTCAGCGCCGAGCGGTAGCCGCGGCAGTCGAGGATGTTGGGCGGCAGCGCCGTGAGCCAGCGCGCGAGGTTGGTGCCTTGCGCGCCGACGGCCGCACGGCGGGTGTCGAGCCGCGAGTCGCCGAGCTCAATCCGGGCGATGTGCCGCTCCCCGGCAGAGGGCGCGCGCCAGCTCGGCAGGGCGAACGCCTGCGCGAGCGCGGCGGCGAGCAGCGCCTCGAGCGAGGCCTCGGCGGTCGTCGCGCCGCTCGCCGCGGCGGGAAAGCCCGCGGTGGCGAGGCCGATCGTCCGCGGGCCGCGGGCCGCGGCCTCTTTCATCATCCGGCCGGCGAGCGCGAGCCGCTCGAAAGCGCTGGCCTGCGGTCCCAGGAAGCCGAGCACGGCGAGCGTCTGGCTTCGGTTGGCGAGCGAGGTGGTGCGCACGGTCCCGGCGCGCGGCCGCTCGCGCGCGAGCAGATCCCGCCAGCGCGGGCTCTCCGGCAGCTGCGCACAGCTCGCGGGAGCCGCGGATTCGGGCATGACCGCGAGCAGCGCGTCGACCTCGCCGCCGCGCGAGCGAACGATCTGCGGGCCGCCCGCGGGCGGCAGCAGCGCGAGGCGGCTGCGGCGGCCGGGGCCGGCGCCGCGCTTCGGCGCTTGCTTGACCACCGGGAGTGAAACCCGGATCATTGCGCGGCTCATCAGTACGACTTTCGCTTGGCTAGGAAGCTGCCGGCGCATCCTACTCCATTAGATCGAATGACCGAACCTCCGAAGCTGGAAGATCTCGACCCCGTTGAAACCCAGGAGTGGCTCGAGTCCATCGACTCGGTGCTGAAGACCCATGGTCCGCAGCGCGCACACTTCCTCCTCGAGCGTCTGATCGATTACACGCGCCGCAGCGGCGCCTATCTGCCGTTCAAGGCGAACACCGCCTACGTCAACAGCATTCCGACCGGGCGCGAGCCGCAGTATCCGGGCAACCGCGCGCTCGAGCGGCGGATCGAGGCGTACATCCGCTGGAACGCCATGGCGATGGTGGTGCAGGCGAACCGCATCTCCTCGGAGTACGGCGGCCATCTCTCGAGCTACGCCTCCTCGGCGACGCTCTACGAGGTGGGCTTCAATCACTTCTGGCGGGCGCCGTCGGCGGAGCATCCCGGCGATCTCGTCTTCATCCAGGGGCACTCCTCCCCCGGCATCTACGCGCGCGCGTACCTGGAAGGGCGGCTGGCCGAGAGTCAGCTGCGCCACTTCCGCCAGGAGGCCGGCGGCCCCGGCCAGGGCCTGTCCTCCTATCCGCATCCCTGGCTGATGCCGGATTTCTGGCAGTTCCCCACGGTCTCCATGGGCCTCGGGCCCATGATGGCGATGTTCCAGGCGCGCTTCATCCGTTATCTCGAGCACCGCGGCCTCGCGAAGCCCTCGGATCGCAAGGTGTGGGCTTTCCTCGGCGATGGCGAGATGGACGAGCCGGAGTCGATGGGCGCGCTCACCATGCCGGTGCGCGAGGGGCTCGACAACCTCGTCTTCGTCATCAACTGCAATCTGCAGCGCCTCGACGGTCCGGTGCGGGGCAACGGCAAGATCATCCAGGAGCTCGAGGCGGCCTTCCTCGGCGCCGGCTGGAACGTCATCAAGGTGTTGTGGGGCTCGCGCTGGGATCCGCTCCTCGCGCGCGACAGCCAGGGCCTGCTGCGGCGCGTCATGGAGGAATGCGTCGACGGCGAATACCAGAACTTCAAGGCCAAGGGCGGCGCGTACACCCGTGAGCACTTCTTCGGGAAATACCCCGAGCTCAAGGCGATGGTCGCCAACATGTCGGACGAGGAGATCTGGCGCCTGAACCGCGGCGGCCACGATCACCGCAAGGTCTATGCCGCCTATGCCGCGGCCATGGCGCACAAGGGACAGCCGACCGTGATCCTGGCGAAGACCGTCAAGGGCTTCGGCCTCGGCAAGGGCGGCGAGGGCCAGATGGTCGCGCACCAGCAGAAGAAGCTGTCGGA
>DAHUXV010000065.1 GCA_027306985.1 Gammaproteobacteria bacterium
CCACTCGTCGGCGAGCTCCGCCATGGTCGATGAGGGCGTGATCGGAAAGATCGCGCAGACCTCGCTCACCCGGTAGGCGACGTGCGCGACCGCGGTGTTGCCATCCATGACCTCATGGCTCCCGGGACGGACGGATTCCCCGGACATCTCAGCCGCTCCCCCCGGGCTCGGGGATCATCTCGATCGCATGACAGGGACACTGCTCGAAGCACACCGCGCAACCGGTGCATCGCGTGTAGTCGAACCGGTAGCGCCCGCCCGGCCCGAGCTTCGCGATGGCCTGCTCCGGGCAGGCCGCGTAGCAGCTGTCGCATTCGAAGCAGTTGCCGCAGGAGAGGCAGCGTTGCGCCTCGTAGCGCGCCTGAGGCTCGGCGAGTCCGCTCACAACCTCCTCGAAGCCGTGCGTGCGCTCCGCGGCGGCTGCCGTCGACTGCGCGGTGGGCCCGGCATCGGTATACACGGGCAGATGCAGCATCTCGAACGTCGCGAGAGGATGCTTGCCCGGCTCATCCAAAGGCATGCCCCGCAGCCATGCATCGATGTTGCGCGCGGCGCGCTTGCCGTGACCCACCGCGATCGTGACCGATTGCGGGCCTGCCACCATGTCGCCGCCGGCGAAGATCCCCGGACAGCCCGTCATCATGTCGGGGCCGACCGCAATCGAGCCGTCCGGCGCGCGCCGGATCCCCGGCACTGCGCCGAGGAAGCCGCTGTCCGTCTCCTGTCCGACCGCGAGAACGACGGCGTCCGCTTCGAGCTTTTCGTATCGCCCCGTCGGGCGAGGGCGCCCTTGCGCATCCAGCGCCATCGTCGCGACGGTGAGCTCGGGGCCTGCGACTTCCCTGATGGCGGTCAGCCACTTGACCTTGACCCCTTCCTCCAGGGCCTCCGTCAGCTCGAACGCGTGCGCAGGCATGTGGCTACGATCGCGCCGGTAGACGATCAGCGTCTCCTCCGCTCCGAGGCGCCGCGCCGTTCGCGCCGCGTCCAGTGCCGTGTTTCCGCCGCCGTACACGACGACGCGACGGCCCAGACGCGGCATCTCTCCGGTGGTGGCCTGATGCAGCATCGAGACGGCATCGAGCACTTTCGCGGCATCCCGAGCCGGAATGTCGACGTGCTTGGCGACGCCGGCGCCGATCGCCAGGAAGACGGCGTCGAACCGCCCGGCCCGCATCTGCGCGAGCACGTCCCGAACCGGATGATTCACGAGCATCCCGACACCCGCGGCCGCGATGCGGCCGATCTCGCGCGCCAGGCCTTCCCGGGGAAGCCGGTAGGCGGGGATGCCGAAATGCATCATCCCGCCCGCGACCGGTCCCGCCTCGTGGATCTCGACCGAATAACCGCGGCGCGCGAGCTGATGCGCCGCGGAAAGTCCGCTCGGTCCGCCGCCGACGATGAGGACGCGCTTGCCGCTCGCGGCGGCCTTGGCCTCGAGCTCCCAGCCCTCGCGGTCCGCGAGATCCCCGAGAAACCGCTCGACCGCGTGGATGTTGACCGCGGCATCGAGCTCGCCGCGATTGCAGGCGCTCTCGCAGGGGCGATAACAGACCCTGCCGTGGGTCGCCGGCAGGGGATTCTCCCGCACCAGCGAGCGCCACGCGTCGCGATATCGCCCCGCCTGAGCCAGGCCCAGCCAGTGCTGTATGTCCTCGCCGGCAGGGCAGCCCTGATTGCAGGGCGGCAGCAGATCCACGAAGACGGGCCGGCGCGCACGCACCGGACCGGTGCCCTTCGCGAGGGTCAGATCCACGAGCGGCGTCAGGTCGCGTCGATTGGGCCTCACACGCGGCAGTGAAGCCCTTTGGGCGGCGGCGGGCCATACGCGGATTCCGAACCGGCGCGAGCGCCGGACCTGGGACCCGTGTCGGGCCGGAATCAGGTCAGAATCGGCCCGGAAATCGGCCCAGAATCGTGCGCGCGGGCGGCATAGGCGTTTCTGCGCATGCGCGCAGCGAGCCGGCCTGTAATCGTATTGCTCGACTCCGACAGCGGCGGGAGCCCGGCAACCGGCATCGCTCCGATGAGCTCACGGGGGCGCAGGCGCCGGATTGCGCGGACGTTTCCGCTCCATTCGCTCCCGGGTCCGTGGACATCGGCTGCGGTAGTGAAAGCGGGACAGTGTTTACCGGCATGAGACGCTCGTTTTCGGCCTAGAATTCCTCCATGCGCGGACTTCGCCTCATGAGAATCGCCGGGATCGACATCACCGTCGATTGGAGCCTGCTCATCATCTTCGCGCTCATCGCCACCAGCCTCGCCTTGGGGCAGTTCCCGCAGTGGCACCCCGCGTGGGGTCCGCTGACCTGCTGGCTGACGGCGCTCGCCGCGGCGCTGCTCTTCTTCGCCTCGGTGCTCGCGCACGAGCTCTCGCATTCCCTGGTGGGCCGCGCCAACGGGATTCAGGTGAAGCGAATCACGCTGTTCGTCTTCGGGGGCATGGCGCAGATGGAGCACGAGCCCGACCGCTGGCCGGCGGAGCTCTGGATGGCGATCGTGGGGCCGATCACGAGCCTCATCATCGGCCTGCTGTGCATTCTCGCGGCCGGCATCGGCGCTCCGGGCGCCGCGGCGGCTCAGGCCGGCAATGTGCCGGCTCTCGAGCGGCTCCTCGCCGGGCTCGATCCCGGCCGCACGCTCCTCCTCTGGCTCGGGCAGATCAACATCGTGCTCGCGATCTTCAACCTCGTGCCCGCCTTCCCGCTCGACGGCGGGCGCGTGTTGCGCGCCATACTGTGGGGGACGACGCATGACCTGCGCCGCGCCACTCGCCTCGCCTCGGCCCTCGGCCAGGCCTTTGCCTGGATGCTGATCGCCGCCGGCATCGCGATGATGCTCGGCGCTTCCCTGCCCTATTTCGGCAGCGGCGCGGCCAACGGCATCTGGCTGGCCTTCATCGGATGGTTCCTCAATAACGCGGCGCTCATGAGCTACCGGCAGCTCCTCACCCGCGAGCACCTGCAGGACGTGCCGGTCGGCCGGCTCATGCTGAGGCAGCTCGAGACGGTATGGCCTGACATGCCGGTCGATATGCTCGTGAGCAATTTCCTGCTGCGCACCGATCAGCGTGCTTTCCCCGTAGTGGAGGGGGACCGTCTGGCCGGGCTCGTCTGCCAGCGCGACGTCGAGCGGCTGCCGCAGGCCCAACGTCACTCCACATCGGTCCGGGACATCATGAAGCCCATGAGCCAGGTCGTCGTCGCCCATCCCAACGACGACGCGCTCGATGTGCTCAACCTTCTCGCGCAGCGGGACATCAACCAGGTGCTGGTGATGGAGGACGGCCGCGTAGCGGGCCTCGCTCGCCGCGCCGACATCCTGCGCTGGCTCGCACTCCATGGCCCGGCCAAGGTCCCGCCCGGTCCGTAGATCCACCGGGTCTGCGTGCCCGGCAGATGACGGTTTGTGCGGATGTTCCGCCGCAGTCCGATCCGCTACAAAGAGCGTACGAGGGCGCCGAGGGCGCCCGAGCGACAGCGGGAGTTCGCATCGTGACGGGCATGACGGCAGTCCTTCGAGCGCTCAGGCCGACCGGTCTGCTGGCGATCGCCGTGAGCTGCGCCGCCTGCGTGACCGAGCCCGCTCGCTGGCCCGCGCCCCCGCCGCGGCCCGAGACTCGCGTGTTCGTCTACCCCCTGCACGGCCAGTCCGCCGATCGGCAGGACCGTGACCGGTACGAGTGCCACAACTGGGCCGTGCAGCAGACGAGCTTCGATCCGAGCGCCCCTTACGTGCCTCCACACCTGCGCGTGGTGGTCTCCTCCCGCCCGCCCTCGGGCGCCGGCATCGTCACCGGCGCGGTAGCCGGCGCCGTGATCGGCTCGGCTGTCTCCAACCCGTGGGAGGCCGGCCGGGGCGCGCTTCTCGGCGCCATCGCCGGCGCGGCGGTCGGCGGGATTGCGGAGTCCGCCGCCGCGCGGCAGGCGGGCGAGCAGGCCGCGGCCAATGCCGAATCGGCCCGCGATGCCGCGCTGGAGGAGCAGGCACGCGGCTACGTCCGCGCGCTGACCGCATGCCTCGCGGGCCGGGGATACGAAGTGCGCTGAGCTGAGGCTGCAAATGGGTAACGACATCGTGATCGGACATCGGCCGCGCCGCGGGCTGTCACGCGCAGCGGTCCTGGTCCTCGCTCTCGTGCTCGCCGCGCCGGCACTCGCCCAACACGCCCCAGGGCCCCCGGGCGCACATCCCGGAGCCGGCAGCCGCGGCAGGAGCGCTCCGCACCAGCATTTCGACGGACGGTTCTCCAACGATCACTATTACTACAACCGCGGCTATCGGGTTCACCGCCCTCCTCCCGGCTCGATCGGCGAGCTGCGTGGACCGCAGGGCGGACGGTACCGGTATCACGGCGGCGACTGGTATCGCTGGCACGGCGGCGCATGGGTGGTCTGGGGGGCGCCCGAGGGAGTCTTCGTGCCCTGGCTGCCGTCTTACTTCACGACCATATGGTGGTACGGTGTCCCGTACTACTATTCCAACGACACGTACTACGTCTGGGACTCCGACCGGGCCGCGTACCAGGTCATCGCCCCGCCCGCCGGGATCGAGCAGGGCGCAACGACGCAGGCGCCGCCCAGCAACCGCCTCTTCGCCTACCCGGACAAACGGCAGTCCGCCGCCCGGCAGTCGAAGGACGAGTACGAGTGCCACCGCTGGGCGAGCGCGCAGAGCGGATTCGATCCGACGCTGCCCGGCGGCGGCGTCCCGGCCGAGCAGGCCGCGCAGAAGCGCGACGACTACTTCCGAGCCGATGCGGCCTGCCTCCAGGGACGGGGCTACACGGTGAGATAGAGTGATGTCGCCGATGCCTGCTCCCATGACCGCCCCCGCGACTCGCGCGCGGCTCCTCGCCCCGCTGCTCTTCGTGCTGCTGACGGGCCTGGCCGTCGCCGGCTGTCACGGCAGATTGCCGCGGCCCGGCAAGCCGGTCGCCCCGGCAACGACGGCGCGCCTGACCGCGCCGCCGCCCGGGGCACTTCAACGCCAGATCGGGCTCGGCGCCGGGGCGAAGCTTCTCCTCACGTGATGCGTCGAGTGCGGGCTGACGGAGCTGCGGAACCCCGGCGGCTTGACGATCAGCACATCGCAATCGAGCGCATCGAAGACTCTCTGCGCGGTGTGCCGGATGAGCACTCTTGCCAGGCCCGAGCGGGTGGCGGCGCCCATGACGACGATGTCGGCGATCACGTCCCGCGCGTAGCGCGCCAGCGCCTCGGGAGCGGAGCTCTCGGCGAAGTGAATCCGCTGCCGCGGCACGGCGTATTCCTGCGCCAGCGCCAGAACCGCGCCTTCCAGGCTGTTGCGCCACGCGGCAGCGACATCCGCGCGGATCTCCTCGGGAGCTTCCCGAAGCTCAGGCGCCACCTCCATGGCCTGATCCAGCGCGGCGTGCGCATGGAAGAGGAAGAGCTTCGCGCGCAGCGCATCGCGAAGCCTGGCGGCCCACCCGAGGATCTGCGCATCGAGCGCCGCGGGCTTGCCGTGCGCGCGGGCGGGGTCGACGGCCGCGACGACGACGCTGTCGGTATAGGGGCGCCGGGTCTTGATGAAAAGGACAGGACACGGACACGTCTCGATCAGCCTGAAATCGGTGCGGCCGAAGAAGTGGCGCGCGCCGTGGCCCTGCGTCGGATGGGCGATGAGCAGGCTCGGCTCGTGCCGCTGCACCTGCCGGACGATGCCCGCAAAGGCCGGATGGTCCCACCGGACGCTCGTTCGCACTCGCAAGCCGCCCGCGCGCATCCGCTCGGCGAGCGCTTCCAGCCCTCGCCGGTGGCGCTCGACGGCCCGGTGGATGTCTTCCTCGGCGCCGCGTGGCGCGGCGAGTCGCGGGCGCGAGACCTCGACGCCCTGGATGCAGTGGAAAAGCTCGATCTGCGAGTCCAGCGCGCGAGCGAGCGCGGACAGCTTGCCCATCTCGGTCGGGCCGATCGTTCCCGGGTCGGGCACGGCAACCATGATGAGCGGCGAGCGCACGCCGGCGTCTCAGGTCGAAGGCGCCAACGGCTCGGCCACGGTGTCGGCGCTCGAGGGGGCCAGCATGAGGCGAGGCCGGAACATGCTCACATGATGGCCGGCGTCCGCCCCGCGCAGCAGTCGTACTTTCACGGATTACGGCGTGCCCGGCATTCGGATAGAAAGTCCCTGAGCGATTGCCAACTCGAGACGGAGAGCGCCCATGCGAGCGGATAACGACATCAAGCGGGACGTGGAAGCCGAGCTGCGCTTCAGGCCCGACATCGACGAGCAGGACATCGCCGTCACGGTGAGCAACGCCGTCGTGGCCTTGGCCGGATTCACGCGGACCTACCTCGATAAGCAGCGCGCGGAGGATGCCGCCAAACGCGTGGCCGGCGTCGCGGGTGTCGCCAACGACATCGAGGTGCGCCTGGGCGGCAGCGAAGGACTCACGGACCCCGAGATCACACGGAGCTGCGTCCAGGCGATCCGCTCGAGGGTGCCCGGAGTCAACGAGAGCATCAAAGTGCTCGTTCACCACGGACACGTCACCCTCGAAGGCGAGGTCGAGTGGTTCTACCTGAAGGAGGACGCCGAGCGCGCCGTGCACGGGCTGCGGGGCGTCTCCGGCATCACCAATTCGATCGGCATCCGCCCGGGCGTCAAGGCCGATGAGATCAGGCAGCGCATCGAGGAGGCCTTGCGGCGCAGCGCTCAGGTCGATGCCGGGCGGATCACCGTCGACACCCACGGGAGCGAGGTCACTTTGCACGGCCGGGTGCGATCCTGGTCCGAGCGCGAGGAGGCTGAGCAGACCGCCTGGTCGGCACCCGGGGTTACCCGGGTCGACAACGGCATCACCGTCGGCTTCGCCTGAGAGCCGCTGGAGCTCGTGCTCATGCACGTCGGTCAGGTATTCACCCGGGGGGCTGTCACCGTATCGCCCAAGACGCCGCTCGATGAGGTGGCCCGCCTCATGATGGAGCGAGACGTCGGATCGGTGGTGGTCACCCAGTCGCCGCTCGACAGCCCCGTCGTCGTCGGGATCGTGACCGATCGCGACATCGTCCGCACGCAGTTTCGCCGCGCCGCCCCGCTCTCGCGCCTGCAGGCCGGGGATGCGATGACGCGAGACCCTCTGGTGTTGAGTGAGGAGCAGTCGGTGGCGAGCGCGATCGCTCGTCTGCAGGCGCGCCGCGTCCGGCGGGCGCCGGTCATCGATGCGAGCGGCATGCTCTGCGGGCTGGTCTCCTCGGATGACCTGCTCGGGCAGGTGTCGGACGAGCTCACCGGCCTCGCGAGGCTGGTCTCGAGTCAAACCGCCGAATGAAGGAGAGACGATGATCATTCCATTGCAGATCACCTTTCGTCACACGGAGCCTTCTGCCGCGCTCGAAGCCCGCATCCGCGAGCTCGCCTCGAGGCTCGACCGGTTCAGCGAGCACATCATGCGCTGCCACGTCATCGTCGAGCCTCCCGCGCATCACCAGCGCCAGGGATTCCTCTACGACTTCAGGATCGATATCACGCTCCCCGACGGAGAGATCGCCATCCGCCACGCTCACCCGGCGGATCACGCGCACGAGGATCCCTATGTGGCGCTGCGGGATGCGTTCCGGGCGGCGCGCCGGCAACTCGAGGACCATGAGCGCAAGCGCCGCGGCGACGTGAAACGCCACAGCCAGCCGGCCAGCCCTTGATTCGGCTGCGGGCGCCTCAGGCGCCCGGCCAGCTGCCGATGGCCGGCTCCGCGGCGGTGCCCTCCCGCCGCGCCTGATTGCCCATCAGCCGCGCCAGCGTGCCGAGCTCTTCAGCGACGATCGGCAGCAGGTCATCGAGCGATACGATGCCCACGAGATCGCCCGAGTCGCTCACCACCGGCGCCCGGCGCACGCGCCGCGCCCTCATCTGCTCGATGGCCTGCGCGATGCCGGCCGTCTCGGCGACCGTCAGAGGAGCGCTCGTCATGACATCCCGGACGGTGAGGTCCGAAAGATCCTTCTTCAGCGAAAGCTGCCCGCGAATGACGTCGCGATCCGTCACGATGCCGACGGGCCGCACGCACTCGAGCCCGATGTCGGCGACGACGATCGCGCCAACACGGCGCTTGAGCATCTCCGCGACGGCGTTCGCCAAAGGCTCGCCGGCCTCGAAGATGTACACCTCTCGGCTGCAGACTTCTCCGACGTTCATCGTAGGCTCCCCGGGGGCTCTCCCCAACGCCTCGCCTGTGCGATCGCGATGCGGATCGCCTTGCCCTCCTCGTAGCCCTGCTCCAGCAATGCGTTGGCGATGGCTATGGCTTTGGTGCGCACCTGCGGCGGCAGATTCACCATCGAGCGCGGAAAGTGGCTCTCGCTCCAGGGCATCGATGCCGTCCCGTCACGGACGCAATGCATCCTCCATCCTGATCTCGTGGCGGATCGAGCCGGCGATGTCGAGGAGCTCGCCCGAGATGGCATCGAGCACATCGTCGAGCGACAGCACTCCCACCAGCATTCCCATCCGGCCGATGACCGGCAGGCGCCGCACGCCGATGCGGCGCATGAGCTGCAACGCGGTGGCGACCGGGGTTCCTTCGTCGACCACGGCCGGCTGCCGCGTCATCACCTCGCCGACCTTCAATGTGCGGGGGTCGGTTTCCTTCGCGACCACGGCGACGACGATATCCCGGTCCGTGATCACGCCCACCGGCCTCACCGTGCCGTCGACGAGGTCCGGCTTGACGACGACGAGATAACCGATGTGCTTCTCCCGCATCAGCTGCGCCGCCCGGGTGAGCTCATCGAGCTCTCGAACCGTGACCGCATTGCGGTTGCAGATTTTGCCGATATCCATGATCGCACCCTCGCAGGCTTGCTCGTGCCGGATGGGAATCTCACACCCCGCGCGCCGCTGCCGGTATCCGCATTGATACGCATGCGCGGCGCCCCGCCCGCGGCCACGACGATCGCACCTGCGATCGGCAGCCCTCGCCTGCCGCCTTCCCGGCCGTCAAGCCGCGTGCGTCTCGTGCGCACTGCCGGGAAAGAGCCGGCAGTAGATGCAGTCCGGATCGCCCGGCCGCGGCTTCACCCAGAAGCTGCGGATCCAGGGCGACTCGTGGGAGGATGCCGCGAACTCGAGCGATTGCTTTCCGAGATCGTGCTCGAGCAATTGCCGCGGATGCGCCTGGGAGAGCAGCTCGAGCGCCCTGCGAACCTCGATCGCGCCGCGCGGCAACACGGCAACGGCCGCGGCGCCGCTCTCGATGATGAGCTTCGAGAGCCGTTCCGACTCGCTCTCCTTTTCCCCGCGTCCAAAGAGGACGTGGAAATACTGCGAGAACCTGTCGGCCGGCGACTGCGCCGGCTCCAGGCCCGCCGGGCCGGGCTCCTCGCGCGCCGTGAGCTCGACGCGGTCGGTGGGAAAGCCGTCGTGGATCAACGCGAGCCGCGCGCCCTCCCCCGCCTGCAACTCGTCGAACACGGCAACGATGACTGCGCTCATTGCGCTCTCCGGGGCGTCAGATGGAGTCGAACGCTCCCACACGCCGGCCGGGCCGTAAACACGTAATTTCCGAGGGTACCCTAACGCCGCTGCGGCGACCCGAGGTGCTTCAACAGCGGTCCGAGGAGCGGGGCGATCCGCCGCAGCTCTTCGCGATGCGCGGCCGACAGTGCCGCCAGCGCTTTCTCGCCCGCGGGGGTGAGGGAGAGGACGGCGCGGCGCCTGTCCGCGACGTCGGTCCGCCGCACCAGATAACCGCTCTGCGCCAGCCGGTCGACCAGCCCGACGGCGCTGTGGTGACGAATTCCGAGGCGTTCGGCGAGACCGCCGACCGTCACCCGCGCGCCGCGCGGATATCCCTTGATGGCGAGCAGCGCCTGGTGCTGCCGCGGCGCCAGACCCGCGCCGCGAGCGGCCTGAGAGCTGAAAGCCAGGAAGCGCGCCAGCAGATAGCGGAACTGCGCCAGAGCCTGATAATCGCCGGGCGACAGCTCTCGGGACTGCGCCGGCGATGGAACTTTCGGTCGCGTGGACACTTGCACCTCATCCTTATCGATTATCGGGCGCGATATTTGATTACACGCGGGACCGCGGTGTATCTTAGACTTGGTCTAGCGAGCTGGTTGCGCCGAGTGCACGGCGCAGTGTAGACGTAACGGCGGCATGAGATGCACGGGAGACCCGTAGGCTCGCGCAGCTGGCCGGAGTGCGACCATGAAATCAGTCCCTCCAGAACTGGCGCGCAGCGCATTGGACGCTGCTCCCGACGCCATGATCATCATCGATGAAGCCGGCATCATCTGTTTCGCCAACCGTCAGGTCGACTCGATCTTCGGCTACGGCCACGAGGACATCGTCGGCCGTCCCGTGGAGATCCTCCTGCCGGAGCGCTATCGCGCGCGCCACCTCGGTCACCGGCAGAAGTACCGCGAGAGCGTACGCCTGCGGCCGATGGGGGTGGGCCTGGACCTCTTCGGCCGGCGCCGGGACGGCAGCGAGTTTCCGGTCGAGATCAGCCTGAGCCCCGTCGAGGATGCGGGTCACACCCTGGTCGTTGCCGCCATTCGCGACATCACCGATCGCAAGCGCGTGGAAGCCGAGCTCAACGCACAGCTCGAGGACATGCGCCGCCTGCGCGACCTGAGCACCCGCCTCGTCGAGGCCGCCGACCTGACGAAGGTCCTGGAGGAGATGCTCGATGCCACCATCGCGCTGCAGCGTGCCGCCTTCGGCAACGTGCAGCTGTGCGATCCGGCGACCGGCCAGTTGGAAATCGTGGCGCAGCGCGGATTCTCCGACAGGTTTCTCGAGCACTTCGCCCGCGTCGACGGCAATGACGATTCCGCCTGCGGCCGCGCGCTGCGGCAGGGCCAGCGGATCATCATCGAGGATGTCGAGAAGGACGGCGGGTACGCCCCGCACCGCGAGCTCGCCGCGGCCGAAGGGTATCGCGCGGTGCAGTCCACTCCGATTCGCGGGCGCACCGGCCTCGCCATCGGCATGCTGTCCACGCATTTTCGCGAGCCTCACCGCCCCTCCGAGCGGGAGCTGCAGCTCACGGATCTTTATCTGCGGATGGTCTCCGAGCTCATCTACCGCGCCCGCGACGCGGAGGTCGTGCGCACGGCGCGCGACCTGGCCACCCGGGCCAACGAGGCCAAGAGCCGGTTTCTGGCGACGGCCAGCCACGATCTGCGCCAGCCGCTGCAGACGCTCGAGATGCTCAACGGATCGCTGCGCCGGTTGCCGACCAGCGCCGGGGTCGCCGACGCGGTGACTCAACAGCAGGTGGCGATAGGCGCCATGTCACGTCTGCTGAATGCGTTGCTCGACATCAGCAAGCTGGAATCGGGCGCCGTCCGGCCGGAGCCCGCCGACTTCGCCGTCGCCCCGATGTTCGAGGATCTGCTGCGCGCCTTCGCCGCGAGCGCCGCCGACAAGGGACTGAAGTTCCAGATCACCGCCGCGCAGGAAGTCGCCCACAGCGATCCGTCGCTGATCGAGCAGATCCTGAGGAACCTGGTATCGAATGCGGTCAAGTACACGCAGCAGGGCTTCGTCTCGCTGCGTTGCCTCTGTGATTCCGATGCGACCCTGCGGCTCGAGGTCGCCGACACCGGCATCGGCATTCCGGCCGCGCAGCTGCAGTTCATCTACGATGAGTTCTACCAGGTCGGCGTGTCGAGCAACAGCTCGCGGGAGGGCTACGGGCTCGGGCTGAGCATCGTCCAGCGGCTCGTCAAGCTTCTCGATCTGAAGCTCGAGGTGCGCTCCGAGCTCGGCAAGGGAACGGTGTTCTCACTCGCCGTACCGGCCAGTGCCGCGAGCTCCGCCCGGCTCGCCAGAGCGGCGAATGCGGCGCAGGAACGCCGCCTCGACCGCCAGGCCGCCGCGGCGCCCCGCGTGCTGCTCGTCGAGGACGACAAGAGCGTCCGCGACGCCACCCGCCTGCTCTTTACGGTCGAGGGCTATCGGGTGACAGCGGTCGCGACGCTCGCGGAGGCGCTGGGGCACGCCTCGGGCAAGGACGGTATCGACCTGCTCGTAACCGACTACCACCTGGCGAACGGCGAAACGGGTACCGCGGTCATCGCCGCGTTGCGCGCGGCACTCGGCTCACCCCTGAAGGCGGTGCTCATCACGGGCGACACCTCGGCGGCGGTGAAGGAGCTGCCCTCCGACCCGCTGATGCGGATCGCGAGCAAGCCGGTCCGGGGCGATGAGCTGCTCTCGCTGATGCGCACGCTGATCGCAGCGTGACAGTGGAGCGATAAGTACCTATTGAGGTCGCATGCCGCCGGGGCGAGGATTTTTCACTCCGCGCATCCGTCGGCCATGTCCGCTCTCGACGAAGTCAGATCGACCCCCGCCCGCGATGAGGTGCCGTTCATCGTCGAGGCCGCGGTGCGCACGCTTTTCGAGGAGCTGCACCACACCACCCCGCCGGGCGCTCTTTACCCGCAGAGCCGGCTCGATGCCGACCTGGGGTTCGACAGCCTCGCGCGTGTCGAGCTTCTCGAGCGCCTCGAGAGTGCCCTGAGCGTCGAGCTGCCGCCGAGCACTCTCGATTCCATCGATACCGTCAGTGACCTGATCGCCGTGATTCGCCGCGCGCCGCGGCCCGCGGGCGAACCCGGCGCGCGCCCCGGCGCACTGACCACCGCCGATGCGGTGGCTGCCGCCCCGGCGGCGCCTGTCGGCCTGCCCGTCGAGGCGGAAACTCTGGCGCAAGTCATGATCTGGCGCGCGCGCCGGCAGCCGCAGGCGATCCACGCCACCGTGCTCGGCGATGCCGAGCCCGCGAGGCTCACCTATGGGGAGTTGCTCGAGGGTGCGCGGGCGGTCGCCGCGGGACTCGAGCTGCGCGGCCTCGGGAGCGGCGCGGTCGTCGCGCTCATGCTGCCGACCTCGGTCGAGTACCTCCACGCCTTCGTCGGCGTGCTGCTCGCCGGTGCGAGTCCCGGTCCTCTCGATCCTCCATCGCACCGCTCGCAGCTGGAAGAGCATGTCGAGCGGCATGTCGGGATCCTCGCCAACGCGGGCGCCGAGGTGCTGCTCACCTTCCCGGCGGCGCGGCCGCTCGCCAGCCGGCTGCAAGCGA
>DAHUXV010000080.1 GCA_027306985.1 Gammaproteobacteria bacterium
GCCATCTTCGCCGCGAGCGGACTGCGGCTATCCTGCGCGTCCCGCGCCGGTGACTGCGGTATCACGCGTCGCGCCAGCACCGGAAATGCTTTTCAAATCCAATTGGTTACCATTCAAGTCGCGCCGCGCAATTCGGTCCAGGCGCTTCAACGTCCGCACCGGAGCGGTCCAGCGCCGCAATGTCTCCGTCAAAGAGCGGTGTGCCGCAGGTAGCCGGTGCAATTTCGCTTCCGGGTGACCCTCCGGGTGAGGCGGCGTTGCTTGCCGCTGACGGGTCACCGCCGGGTTCGAACGCGTGAAACCTGTTAGACTGCCGCGCATAGATCGTTCGACCGGTCATGGAAACATGACCGGTGAGAAAACGACGGATCATGGGGGCGGGTCATTGAGATTCAGCGAGACGCCGGTCTTGTTCGGGCACTGAGCCCTTTGGGCCTCGCAGCAAGCGCCATCGGCATGATGATCGGTGGCGCAGAGAGATCCTTCGACGTCCTATCACCACGAGAATCGATCGCGGGACCTCAGAGAGCTCACCATGCCCCCATCTTCTTCCGTCAGCGCGCAGCCGCAATCCGCACCGTCGTGGCGCTCCGTCCGCAAGCGAATCGCCTGGGCCGCGTTCGGGTTTCTCGCCCTTTCCGCCTTGCTCTTTACGTCCCTTCCCGTGCTCGAGCCCACCAATCCGATGCACGATCTGCTCTACTCGCAGAGGTGGCTGCTGTTTCCTCACATTGCAGGTGGCCTCACGGTGCTCATCCTCGGGCCGCTGCAGTTCTCGCGGACCCTGCGAGAGGGTAACCCCGCCCGGCATCGGCTGCTCGGGAAGTGCTACATCGCCGGCGTACTGGTCGCCGCCATCCCCGCCGTGCTGATGGCCCGGCACTACCCGGCCTTTCTGCCGTACAGCGTCACCATCAACGCGATCCTGTGGCTGACCAGTACTGCCGCAGCATTCCTCGCCGCGCGCAACAGGCGGTTCGAGCAGCATCGCCGCTGGATGGCAAGGAGCTACGCCATGACGGCAACCTTCGTCGTACCGCGAATACCGTTGCCTATTCTCAACAACATGAGCCTGGAAGACGGGAGTTACTTCCTGCTCGCCGTCGCGGTCTTTGCACTGTTGATCGCAGATCTGATCGTCGATTGGCGGGTGCTCACGGCCGGTCGGCTCTCGCGCGGCGCCGCGTAGGGGACACACCGCCGGACCGCGAAGCTCGGGAACCTGCGGCTACCCGTCGGAATCCGCAAGCCCGGCCGACGGCCCCGGTCAGCTGAGCGCAAACCGGTTCGAGCGAGATATCACGACTCACGCGCCACGCGCCGGTCACGATGTGGAGAGATTCCGGATGCATCGCCGCAACGGCACGTCGATCCTGATCACCGCTTTCATCGGGCTGGCCGCCGCCTACCTGGCTTTCACGGCCTTCAATGTCTCGGGACTGCCGCTCGCCGTGCGGGTCGTGGATGCGCATGCCGGGGTCATCGTGCCGGTACCCGGTCTCGCGCTGCCCAAGGGACCGCTTGTGGGCGAACCCCTCGATCTCACGCAGCAGCCACTTGCGACCCGCATTGCCATTGCTCAGCTGCACACCGCGGGTCAACTGTTACCCGTGGGCCAGATCTATCGCTTCACGGTTCGTCGCGGGGGCTCGCGCATATCCGTCCCGGTGACCAGCGTGAGCTGGGATTCCGCTTCGGGTTTTGGCTTGATCGCGTGGCTTCGCCTCTTTGAGGGTCTGTTCAGCGGTGCGATTGCGCTGATCGCCGTGTGGCGAGGTCGGGACCGGGCCGCGGCGGGTCTCGGGCTTTTCGCCGTCACCTTTCTTGCCGCCCTGGCGACGATCAGCACACCGTCGCAGGGAACCCTGGGGCTCGTGGCCATGCTGGGCGCGTGGACCCTGTTCCTGCTCGGACGCGTCGGCTTTTACGCGATGGCGGAATCCATGGCAGGCGCGGCGTACAGCGCGCGCGGGTATATCGGGTGGCGCGTCGGCTTCCTGGTGCTGCTCTTCGCGGGGGCGATGATCTCCATGGGTGGCCCCCTCATCTATGTCATCACGGGCTGGGCGGAACTGCTTCAGCCCAAGTACGGCCCGATCCTGACCACGAGTTACCTGGTTCCGGTCGCGCTGCTGTTCGTGAGCCATCAGCGCGCAGAGAAGAGTCAGCGGCTGCGGTTGAGCTGGATGCTGTGGAGCTCGGCATCGTTCGTCGTGGGCATTGCTGCGAGCAACACGCAGATCCTGGGACCCACGGCTACACGGATTGCGACGTCGATCACGATCGCCTCTGCGCTCGCGGGACTCCTCTACGCGATCCTGCGCCATCGGGTGGTGGACATTACGGTGGTCGTCAACCGGACCCTTGTGTACGCGATGACCACCAGCTTCGTTCTCGGTCTGTTCGCACTGTTAGAGAGCCTGATCGAGCGGGTCGCGCTCGGCCGCGGCGCCAGCCTGATACTGGAACTCGCCGTGCCGCTCGGCCTCGGGGTGTCGCTGAGCACGGTGCACCGGCGTATCGATGATGCGGTCGATCGCCTCGTCTTCAGGCGCCAGTATCGGGAGGAGGTGGCTCTGCGGCGCTTCGCCAGTGAGAGCGCCTTCGTCACCCAGCCCGAGACCCTGCTCGATCTGGCGGTCGATCAGATCTGTCGGCACGTTGGCGCACCCTGGGTAGCTTTGTACGAGGACAGTGCCGACGGCTACACCCGGGTGCGGCACCGCGGCACGCAGGATCCGCCCGACAGTGTGGCCATCGATGACTTGGCGCTGGTGAAGCTGCGCGCCCAGGAGAGCGAGGTCGATCTGCACGAGGCGCCGGGCGGGCTCGGCGGGGACGGCTACGCCTTTCCCTTGCGCTCGCGCGGCCACCTGCTCGGAGTGCTGGTTGTCGGCCCGCGTCCCGGGGAACACTACGGGACCGAGGAGCGCGGTCTGATCGCGCATGTCGCGCACGCGGTGGGTGCGTCGCTGTTCGCGCTGCGAGCGCAGGCCACGGAGGAAAGGCTGCAGGTTGTCCAGGAACACCTGGCGCAGACTCTCGCGGAACTCGAGTCCGGCGCCGCTGCGCTTGATCAGGCGCGTGCGCAGACCCGGGCCGCCGAGGCCTTGCTGAATGATGCGCGCGCGCGTGAATCGACATTGCTGGATGCGCTGCGCGCCCTTGGCGAGGTGCCAAGGGTCTGACTAATTTACCGTGGTGCCCCATGCGCCGTCGCCCCGGCCTTCAGATTCCGCTCACCGGTCTCATCGTGCTGGCTGGCCCAGCGACGCTCTCCCCGGAGCGCTTTGACGACCGTCCACATGTCGCGGTAACGGCGGATGGAGTGGCACACGTCGTCTGGAGCGACGGAGGCGGCGTGTACCTGCGCGCCCATGCCAACAGAATTGAGCCCATCTGTCGTCATTTTCCCGGGTTGTCAAGAGGTTCCCTACGCACCACCGCGGGGCGGGTACGCTCTTTGGCAATCTGGAGTAGGATCACACTTCGTAGAAGACGCGGATTCCCAGGCGGGCTCGCGCGCCCGAGCTCCCCATCGCCGACGCGCCGCCCCGCGAAGAGCTGCGGGGCGCCGGCGCCGATACGCCGGTCAAAAAGTAGCTGTTGGAGGAGTTCCGATGCCGATGCCTGAATTTGTAAGTGCCGCGCAGGCTCTCGAAGTGCGGCGCGGAACTGCGCGCTCGCTGCGAGCCGCTTGTGTGGTGTGCGTGTCGATGGCCGTGGGGAGTGCCTCTGCGGGTGTCGCTAAGTCCGACCCGTACGTCCCGCTACGCCTTTATGAGGGTGCCTGGACCGTCATGACGGCCGGCAAATCAAAGCCGGATCGACTCGTCGACGCCTGCGCCAGGGTGGGCCGGTTTTTCGCCTGTCAGCAAACCGTCAACGGCAAGCCGGGGCCGCTGGTGATATTCATTCCCACATCCCCCGGTCGCTATCATACGCAGGTCGTGCAGGCGGACGGCGCGGCGCTTGGACCGCCCGGCAGGCTGAGCATCGCGGGCGATCACTGGGTGTATCTTTCCGGGCCGGATTCCAAGGGCATCCGCTATCGCACGACGAACGACTTTGAAGGACCAAAACGCATTCGCTTCGCGGTTGCTCATTCGAGCGACGGCAAGAGATGGACCGTGAGGCTTTCGGGAGTCGAGGTGCGGTCGCGCTGAGCACCTTGCCGATGTTTACCAGTGCGCCGCCTGCGTTTGGCCTGATCTACGCTGGGCCGCCGGGTGCTCGGCTCACCAGGCTCGAATGTCTTCCCGGCGCCTCAGGGGTGAAAGTCGGTTCCTCGTCATATGGCCGAGTCGGGCAACCGCCGGCAGCTCGTGACGCATGCTCACATTTTGCTGACCGGCTTTGCCGTCTCGCTCTTCTACGCGATCATTCACAAGCTATGGCTGCCTCAGCCCAACAAGGCCGTCGCGCGAGCGCAGTTCGTCCTGCGGCAGCTGGCCGCGGTCGGCCTGTTGCTGGGACTGCTTCTGATGTTCGGTGGCGTGGGCCGCACTGGAAAGGGTGGTCGAGGGCGGCGTCAGAATCCTTCGAGGGGTCTCATCGCCGCAAGCGATGAGGCGTTCGCGGGCTCGCTGCCGAAGCGCTACGACACGCTGCGGGTGACCCGCGGCCCGGCGGGGCATTCGCCGAGCCAGTCGCGAATCCGCTCGTAGACCTCACCGGAGCGCAACAACCCCAGATGGCTCGTGCCCGTGGCCGTCCACTGGTGCGATCGAGGAAAACGCAGCCTGCGCCTCGAATCGGTATGGTCCCCGAGCGCGCTCGCAACGGGAACCAGCCCGTCGCCGATCAGCCGGCCGCGGCGGGGAGATGGCGCATTCGCGAGGCTTGCCGCGATGGCGTAGCACTGGACGTCCCGCGGAAGCGGCAGGGGGCGGCACCGGTCGGCGCGGCTCGCGGAGCGGCCGCGCCCCTTCCACTCCTCCTCGAGCACGTATCCGTGACGCAGATCGGTGATGCCCGCGCTGCGCACCCTACCCAGAGGCGCGAAGGGTGCGGTGTAGGGGGTCCTTTCCAGGAGCCGCTCGAACCAATGGCCGGCACGCTCGAGTGGAACGCCGTGATGCGGTGTGCCCAGAAAAACCAGCTTGCGCAGCTTGCGGGGCCAGGCGTGACCCGCAGCTGATGCATGATGCAGGGCGCTGCGCGCGACCAGACCGCCCATGCTGTGCGCCAGAATGGATACCTCGTTCAGTGGGACGGGCCAGGCGGCAACCAGCTCTTCGAGCAGCTGCGCGAGCGCGCGTCCGTTCGTCGAAATATGCAGCCCCGTATTGTAGTGTAGATACATCGGCGTGTAGGCCAGATCGCGGGCGAGCCCGGCGCCGTGGTCATGCCCGTCGCGCTCCCAGTGCCGATCATTGCGGCAAAGCCCGTGCACGAGCACCAGCACCTTGGCGCCCGGAGCTCGAATCCCGGCCGCGAGGCCCTTGCGCGTAAGCTCGAGCGGCTTTCCCTCGCGGCGCAGATGCATCGTGACCGCGAGCGGATTACCGGTTTCCGCGAGGTAATCGCCCAGCACGCCGTTGAGGGCCGCAACCACCGCTTCGCGCGCGGGGGAAGACTCGATGTTGCCCAGGGCCGGCGCCACGGCGTGCAGCGCCAGGTCGATGCCTCCGCCGACTGCGCGCGTGACGCCGCGAATGCTCTTGTAGACGATCGAAATGGTGCCATCCAATGCGCCGCCGACGGTGGCGCCGGCAAGCCGTGTCGGCTTCCTCGCAATGTTTGCATGCATCGTCTCGACGAGCCTGGTGCCTCCCGAGATCGCGTCGACCACCATGCGGGATACGCCGCGCAGATCGGTAATGTGATTGCGAACCACCTCGGTCATCGACTTTCCTCGAGCGCCTTCGCGGCAGATCGTATATTGCAGATGCCGGCGCCGAATCGCTCACCCGGGAGCGACTGCAACCCGAGGCCATCCGGGGCGGGATTCGCCGGCACCGCAGAGACGATTCCCCGCGGCGGCGTACCGGCTTCGGTCGGGAAAAGACGGTTGCCATCCAGCACATTGCGGCACTGGCCGAGAGCATCCGCTGCGGATCGGAAGGGACGGAAGCCGTAGGAGCTCGCGTCTGCCGTGCTCTTCGAAATCGGTGAGCAGCCGCAAAGCCTGCATCGCCCGGTCGCGCATCGCCGGAGCGCCGAGCGGCCGCTCATCGTCGTCGTGGCTCTTCGGGATGTGAGCGACATTGCATCGGGATGATGCGTCCCTATCAGCCTCCGATGACATGGAGCGGGTGAAGGGAATCGAACCCTCGTCACTTGGTTGGGAACCAAGAGCTCTACCATTGAGCTACACCCGCCCCGTTTGGGACACCCCTTCGGAAACGCACGTTTCCCCAGGGAGGGGAATAGTACATCCCGCTCCGGGGGTTGGACAATTGGAAGCTCCCCGGCGATCGATGGATCCCCATGCGCCATTCCCGCCGACCGGGCTGCGCTTGCCCTTCGGACGGGTATGGCCCGATGATGCTCCGATGAGCATCGATCCAGCGGCCGCCCCCGCGCGGGCGGTGTGCGTGTACTGCGCATCGAGCCAGACGGCCCATCCGGAGTACCGCCAGGCCGCATTCAGGCTGGGCGAGGCCCTGGCCGCCCGCGGCGTCACGGTGATCTACGGCGGCGGCGCCAAAGGCTCCATGGGCGCTCTGGCCGACGGCGCGCTGAGCAAGGCGGGGCGGGTGATCGGCATCCTCCCTCGCTTCATGGCCGATCTGGAATGGGGCCATCCGGGACTCACGGAGCTCAGGCTCGTCGAAGACATGCGCACGCGCAAGCACCAGATGCTGACGGGCGCGCACGCGGCCGTGGCGCTGCCCGGCGGTTGCGGCACTTTCGAGGAGCTGCTGGAGGCCATCACCCTCAAGCGCCTGGGCCTCTTTCTCGGGCCCATCGTGCTCGTGAACACGCGGGGCTACTTCCAGCCGCTGTTGGAAATGCTCTCCCGCGCGGTCGAGGAGCGCTTCATGGACTCGCGTCACCCGCTCATGTGGCAGGTCGTCGCCCAGCCGGAGGAGGTTGCGGATGCGCTCGAGCGCGCGCCGGTCTGGACAGCGCAGTCCCGGACCTTCGCCGCCGTGTAGGGCGGGCGTGCTTCAGGCTATGTCTTCTGCTCTTTGCGCGCCGCTGCAAGATCGAAAGGCAGGCGCCGCAGCCTGATTCCGCTCGCCATGCGCACCGCGTTGGCGACCGCCGGCGCGATCGGCGGTGTTCCGGGCTCCCCGACGCCCGAAGGAGCGTTCGTCGACGGCGCGATGTGGACTTCGATGGCCTTCGGCATCTCGTTGATGCGCAGCACGCGATAGCCGTCGAAGTTGCTCTGATCGACCCGCCCGCCGGTGAGGGTGATCTCGCCCCAGAGGGCCGCCGAGAGTCCAAAGCCGATCCCGCTCTGCATCTGCGCCGCCACCACGTCCGGCGTGACGGCAATGCCGCAGTCGACCGCGCACACGACCCGGTCCACCGTGATGTGGTTGCCGGACACGGTGACCTCGGCAACCTGGGCCACGACCGAGCCGAATGCGGTATGCAGTGCGATGCCGCGGCCGCGGCCCTTCTCGCGCGGGAACGGCCGGCTCCAGCCCGACTTCTGCGCGACGAGCCGCAGCACCGCCGCTTCGCGCGGATGCGTTCCGAGCAGCCGCAGGCGAAACGCCACAGGGTCCTCGCCCGCCGCTTCCGCCAGCTCGTCGATGATGACCTCCTTGGAGAAGGCCATGTGGGTATTCTCGACCGAGCGCCACCAGAGCACGGGGATTCCCACCTGCGGCGGCGTCCAGGTCACGCTCGCATCACGCAGGTCGTACTGCTGCGCGGCGCTGCCGCCGACCGCGGTCGGATCGACGCCGTTCCGGATCATCTTGGCGAGCGGCGTGCCTGCAACGATCGACTGACCGACCACCCGCTGGCGCAAGGCCACATTCCCGTTCGACTCGAGGCCGGCGGTGATGCGGTGCAGGTTGAGCGGCCGGTAACGGCCGCCGGTGATGTCGTCTTCCCGCGTCCAGATGAGGCGCACCGGGTAGCGGCCGCCGGTCGCCTTGGCGATGGAGGCCACCTCGGAAACGTAATCGGAGTCGGGGGTGGCGCGGCGCCCGAACGTGCCGCCCGCCGCCAGCGTGTTGATCGAGACCTGGTGCGGCTGCAATCCCGTCTCCCGGGCGGCATTGCTCTGATCGAACGTCTGGAACTGGTCCCCGGCCCAGATCTCGCAATGATCGGCGGACAGCCGGCAGACGGCGGTCAGCGTCTCCATCGGCGCATGCGCCAGGTAGGGAAACTCGAACTGCGCCTCGATCACCTTGTGGGCGCGCCGCAGCGCCGCATCGGCATCGCCGCTCTTCGAGACCGTCACCGCCTCTTTGCCCGCGGCGAGCCGGCGGTAATCCTCAAGCAGCTCCGGCGTGCCGCGCTTCTCGGCAGCGGACTCGTCCCAACTCACCTGCAGCGCCTCGCGGCCCTTCTTCGCCGACCAGAAGTCGCGCCCGACCACCGCGATGCCGCGCGGAATCTCGACCACATCCACGACCCCGGGCACCTGCTTCGCCCGGGATGCATCGAACGATGCCACCCTGGCGCCGAAGCGCGGCGGCCTCATCACCACTGCCGTCATCATCCCCGGCAGCATGACGTCGATCGCGTACCGCTCCTTCCCGGTCGACTTGTCGCGGCTGTCGAGGCGGGGCAGGTGTCCCCGCCCGATCAGGGTGAACTGCGCCGGGTCCTTCAGTTGCACGTCAGCGGGAACCGGAACCCGCGCCGCCTCGGCGGCCAGCTCGCCGAAGGACGCCTGGCGATCCGATGCCGCGTGCGACACCACACCCTCCCGGACCGCGATTTCCGCTGCCGGGACGCGCCAGCGCGCGGCAGCCGCCTGCACGAGCATCGCGCGCGCGGTCGCGCCGGCGCGCCGAAGCTGCATCCAGGAGTTCGCCACCGAGGTCGAGCCGCCCGTGCCCTGCATGCGCCCCTTCGGATCGAACGCCAGGTTGCCGTAGAGCGGGACCTCGGCCGGCGCGCTCGCGACACGCATCTGACTCCAGCTCGCATCGAGCTCTTCGGCGACGATGGCCGGCAAGCCGGTCCAGACACCCTGTCCGGCCTCGAGCTGCTTGCAGATGACGGTCACCGCGTTGTCGGGCGCGATGTGCACGAAGGGCATGGCGAAGGCTTGCGCG
>DAHUXV010000081.1 GCA_027306985.1 Gammaproteobacteria bacterium
AGTCCGGAGATGAGGGCGCCAATCTTGCCGGCGCCGAGAATCAGTACACGATGCATTGAGCCCCTCCCGCCTGTGGCGGATGGAAGAGGCCGCGGATTCTCTCCTCTGGCAGGCCTGGGCGCCAGCCATATCCGGCGTCCAATCCCTGGGAAGGGCGGCCGTGCCCTACCGCGTGGTAGAATCTGCAATCCTATGCGGTCGCCCGAGACAACCTCCTGGCACAGCGCCAGCTGGCAGGCCAAGCCCGCCCAGCAGCAGCCGGCCTATGACGATCCCGCCGCCCTGGAGCGGGTGGTGGCGGAGCTGTCGCGCCTGCCGCCCATCGTCGTCTCCTGGGAGGTCGAGGCTCTGCGCGAGCGGCTGGCCGCGGCGCAGCGCGGGCAGGCGTTTCTGCTGCAGGGAGGCGATTGCGCCGAGACCTTCGCCGACTGCGAGTCGGACACGATCGTCAAGAAGCTGAAGATCCTGCTGCAGATGAGCCTCGTGCTCCTGCACGGCCTGAAGAAGCCCATCATCCGCGTCGGCCGGATGGCCGGCCAGTACGCCAAGCCGCGCTCGGTGGACACCGAGACCCGCGATGGCGTGACGCTGCCGAGCTTCCGGGGCGATCTGGTGAACCGGCCGCAGTTCACGGCGGCGGCGCGCGCCGCCGACCCGGACCTGCTGCTGCGCGGCTACGAGCGGGCGGCCCTCACGCTCAATTTCGTGCGCGCGCTGGTCGAAGGCGGCTTCGCCGACCTGCATCACCCGGAATACTGGGACCTGGGCTTCATCAAGCACGCGCCGCTCAAGGACGCCTACCAGCGGATCATCCAGTCGATCGGCGATGCGCTCGATTTCTTCGAGGGCATCAGCGGCAGCGCCGTCCACGAGGCGACGCTGGTCGACTTCTATGCGAGCCACGAGGGCCTGCACCTGCTCTACGAGCAGTCGCAGACGCGCTTCATCCCGCGGCAGAACCGCTGGTACAACCTCTCGACGCACATGCCGTGGATCGGCATGCGCACCGCGAAGCTCGACGGCGCGCACGTCGAGTACTTCCGCGGCATTTCCAACCCCGTCGGCGTCAAGGTCGGCACGGCGATGGATGCCGCGTGGCTGCAGGGTCTGGTCACGACCCTCAACCCGCAGAACCAGCCCGGACGGCTCACGCTGATCCATCGCTTCGGCGCGAAGGACATCGCCGCGGCGCTGCCGAAGGCGATCGAGGCGGTGCGGCAGACCGGGCAGACGGTGCTCTGGGTCTGCGATCCCATGCACGGCAACACGGAGACGAGCACGGGGGGCCTGAAGACCCGCCGCTTCGAGAACATCCTGAAGGAGCTCGATACCGCCTTCCGCATTCATGCGGAGATGGGATCGCACCTCGGCGGCGTGCACATCGAGCTCACCGGCGAGGACGTGACGGAGTGTACGGGCGGGGCGCGCGGCTTGACGGACTCGGACCTGGTCAGGGCGTATCGCTCCACGGTCGACCCGCGCCTGAATCACGAGCAGGCGCTCGAGCTCGCCATGCTCATCGCCGAGCGCAGCAACCAGGTCCGCAGGGCAATCCAACGCCCCTCGGCGTGACGCAGGTCCGCGACCTGTATACCAATTCAGGATGAAGCGCCGCATTGCCGGTACAATTGGCGGATGCAGTACGAGCACATCGTCGTCCCCTCCGAGGGACGCAGGATCATCGTCAATCCCGATAACAGCCTGAGCGTTCCGGACGATCCGATCATTCCCTACATCGAGGGGGATGGCATCGGCATCGACGTCACCCCCGCCATGCTGCGGGTCGTGAACGCGGCGGTCGAGAAGGCCTACGGGCGCAAGCGCCACATCAGCTGGATGGAGGTGTACTCGGGCGAGAAGGCCAACGCGCGCTACGGACAGTGGTTTCCCGATGAGACGCTGCACGCGCTGCGGGAGTTCGTGGTCTCGATCAAGGGGCCTCTCGGCACGCCGGTGGGCGGCGGCATCCGCTCGCTCAACGTGGCCATGCGCCAGAGCCTCGATCTTTACGCCTGCGTGCGCCCGATCCGCTATTTCCCCGGCGTTGCGAGCCCCATGCAGGATGCCAGCCTCACCGACATGGTGATCTTTCGCGAGAACACCGAGGACATCTACACGGGGATCGAATGGCCGGCGGGCTCGGCCGAGGTGCACAAGCTCATCGCCTACCTGCACAAGGAGCTCGGGGTCACGACCATCCGCTTCCCGGCGAGCTCGGCCATCGGCATCAAGCCGGTGTCGAAGGAGGGCAGCCAGCGCCTGATCCGCAAGGCCATCCAGTACGCCATCGACAACGATCGCGTCTCGGTGACCCTGGTGCACAAGGGCAACATCATGAAGTTCACGGAAGGCGCCTTCCGCAACTGGGGCTACCAGCTCGCCAGGGAGGAGTTCGGCGCCCGCGAGATCGACGGCGGCCCGTGGCTGAAGTTCCAGAACCCGCTCACCGGCCACGAGATCATCGTCAAGGACGTGATCGCGGACAACTTCCTGCAGCAGGTGCTCCTGCGGCC
>DAHUXV010000095.1 GCA_027306985.1 Gammaproteobacteria bacterium
CGACATCTTCGCCGAGCTCTCGCCGGACCGGGTCACCTCCCTGGCCTCGCTCGAGCGGCTGGAGCGGGTGATTCACATCGGCAGCTTCTCCAAGACCATCGCGCCGAGCCTGCGCGCGGGTTACCTCGTCGCGCGCGCCGACCGGGCAGAGCGGATTGCCGTGCTGAAGAACATGACGGCGCTATCGTCCTCGGAGCTGATGGAGCACATCGTGCTCGCCATCCTGACCTCCGGGCGCCACCGCACGCACCTCGAGCGGTTGCGCCGCCGCATCGCCGAGGCGCGCACCCGTGTGACACGCCGCTTTCGCGCCGCGGGCATCGAAGTCGCGCCGCATGGCGGCGGCATGTTCCTCTGGGCCAAGCTCCCCGCCGATCCGGCGGCGCTGCTGCGGCGCGCGAAATCGCAGGGCATTCTGCTCGCCCCGGGGGCGATATTCAGCCCGGACGGACGCCCGAGCGCTCACTGGCGATTCAACGTCGCCTACGCCGACGACGAGCGGCTGTTTGGATTCCTCGAGAAGGCCATCGCGGGACTATAGGGTCGTCGTGAACCGGGCGCCCGCCTCACGCATGCGCTCGTCGGCCGCCGCGCAACCTTCGCGGGTGACACCGCGAGTCGCATCGCGGATCAGGATCACATCGAACCCGACCGCCCTGGCATCGAGCGCCGTGGCGAGCACGCAGACGTCCTGGGCGAGCCCGCCGACCCACAACCGGCCGATCCCCCGCCCTTGCAGGTGCGCGGCGAGCCCCGTCTCATCGAAGGCCGAGTTCTGGTCGTGATCGAAGCGCACGCCTTTGGTGACCTTGACCGTATCCGGCGGCAGATGCAGATCGGCCCTGAACCGCGCGCCGTCCGAGTCCTGCAGGCAGTGCGCCGGCCAAGGGCCGCCGCTCTCCCTGAAACTGACATGCCCCACCGGATGCCAGTCGCGTGAGGCGTAGACCGGGACCGGGGCGGCAATCGCGGCGGCGATCCAGCGGTTGAGCACGGGAACCACCTGATCGCCCCCCTCGATGGGCAGCGCGCCGCCGGGACAGAAGTCGTTCTGTACGTCGACGATGACGAGCGCATCGCCGCGCTCCAGCGCCTGCTTGGGATCTGTCGCCATCACGCTCATCGGTACGAGGCCACGGATCGGACCGCTTAGTATAATCCGCGCGGTTCGCTTGCCGCGATCGAGTCGCCGCCGCTATGCTCCGGCCCGCGCTTTGCGGCATGGGGAGGCGAGGGCATCGTGAGCAGCGAATCGCGAAGATTGCAGCCCGCTACGATCGTTTCGGTCATCTCCGCGGTCATCGCGGTGAGCGCGTTGATCATCGTGGTGCGCGGCAGCCAGAGGTTCGGCACGATCGATGTGCAACGCATCAACGTGGTCGAGCCCAACGGCACCTTGCGCATGGTGATCTCCGACAAGGCGCGATTCCCCGGCGCGATCATCAAGGGGAAGGATTATCCGCACCCGGGACGCCAGACGGCCGGAATGCTGTTTTACAACAGCGAGGGCACGGAGAACGGCGGCCTGGTCTTCGGCGGACACAGGAAGCGCGACGGCGAGGTCACGAGCTACGGTCACCTGAGCTTCGATCGCTACGAGCAGGATCAGGCGTATACGGTGGACGCGCAACAGACCGGATCGAAGAAGTCCGTAGGGATCGCCTTCGTCGACCGGCCCGACTGGCCGATCACCGACGTGCTGAATCTGCCCAAGGCGCAGTGGGCTCAGTTCCTGGCCACACACCCTGCCGCCGCCACGGAACGGCTGCAGATGGAGCGCGCTCAGGACGGGGCCGTGTTTCTCGCCCTCAGGGATATGAAGGGCCGCGTTCGCCTGCTGCTCGAGGTGAAGCCCGACGGCACCCCTGAGGTGAAGCTGCTCGATGCGGCAGGCAAAGTCATCGATCGTCTGCCTGCGTCGGGGGCACCAGGCGCCCGATGAGCTGCGAGAAGATCCGCTCCGCGGCGGCGTCGAAGAGGACGAAGCGGATGAGATTGACGACGGGCGCCTTCGCCTCGCGCACGCTCGCCACCACGGTGCCGACCGCGATTTCGGCCGCAGCCTCGAGCGGATAGCCGAACGAGCCGGTCGAGATCGCGGGAAACGCGACCGAGCCGGCGTTGTCCTGTGCCGCGAGGCGCAACGCGTTGCGATAGCACGACGCCAGCAGCTCCTCGGCCGGCTCGTCGCGTCCATACACGGGCCCCAGGCAATGGATCACGAACCGGTTGGGAAGGTCGTGCGCGCCCGTGATCACCGCCTGTCCGGGCCCGATCGGCGCGAAGGCCCGGCACTCGCTCTCGAGGCCCGGGCCGGCCGCCGCGTGAATCGCCCCCGCCACGCCGCCACCGCTGCGCAGCTGCGCGTTGGCTGCATTGACCACGGCGTCCACATCGGGCTGATGCGCGATGTTCCCCCGGACGCACTCGATCGTCACGCCGCGAAGATGTCGCTGAGCCATGTGCTCGCTCCGGTGGGGCGGCCGCCCGACGCAATTCGTGTTCCACGGGACCTTCGGCCTGAGCGCTCCGTGGCTTGCGTACGGCAACACCTCGAGCAGACCGCGAAGGGCGCATGCCTCGTGGGTCTGCCGGCCGGTGGCGCGGCGGCTATCCGACAGCCGGCGTTGCGCCGCCCAGGATCCCCCGATATACCGCCGCATCGATATTCGACCCGGTGAGAACCGCCGCGACGGTCTTGCCGGCCATCCGCTCGCGCTCCTGCAGCAGCGCCGCGAGCGGTGCCGCTCCCGCACCCTCCGCGACCTGGTGGGTGGTGTCGAAATAGAGGCGCACCGCCTCGGCGAGCTCGTCCTCGCTCACCTGCACGATGCGCGCGGCGCCTCGCCTGACCACGGCGAAGGCATGCTCGTCGGGCTGTCGGGTCGCGATGCCGTCGGCAAAGGTACGCGCAGATCCGGTGGGCACCGGGTGGCCGGCCGCGAATGACAGTGCCATGGCCGGAGCGTTCCGGGCCACGACACCGACGATCTCGGTCTTCAGGCCGAGCAGATCCCGCACCGTGATCAGGCCGCAGATGCCCGAGCCCATGCCGATCGGCACGTACACCGCATCGAGCCGCGGCGCGGCTTCGAAGAGCTCCCACGCATAGGTCGCGACACCTTTGACGAGGTCGCGATGAAACGGCGGGATGAAATGCAGCGCGCGCTCGGCCGCGACCCGCGCGGCCTGCAGGCGTGCCTCGTCGAAATCGCGGCCGTGCTCGACCACCGTCGCCCCGAAGGCGCGCATCGCGGCATTCTGGTCGGAGGCATTGCCCTGCGGCACGAAGATCGTCGCCGCCAGCCCGGCGCGTGCCGCCGAGAACGCCACCGATTGACCGTGGTTGCCCCGCGTCGCGGTGATCACGCCGGTCACGGCCGCGCTCGTCCGGCGCAGGGCGTCCATGTAGACGATCCCGCCGCGTACCTTGAAAGCCCCCGTGGGCGTGTGATTCTCGTGCTTCACCCAGACGCGACAGCCGGCCGCGGCGGCGAGCCGCGGCCAGGCATACTGCGGTGTCGGCGGAACGATGCGATGCACCAGGTCCGCGGCGGCCTGCAGATCGGGGAGCGTGAAGAGCGCCTCGCCGTGACTCAACGGACGGTCCTCGAAGAGAGAATCCCGTCACGCAGGATGCCACAGGGCGGCCGCTCGATCACGCTCAGGAGCTGCGGTATCGCAGCGCCTCCACGAGCAGCGCGAAGGCGGGCGAGGTCTGGCGGCGGCTCGGATGGTACAAGTGGTAGCCGGGAAACGGCGGGCACCAGTCCTCGAGCACGCGCTCGAGCCGCCCCTGCGCCACGTACGCCTCGACCGTGTCCTGCGGCAGAAACGCCAGGCCGAAGCCGGCCAATGCGGCCTCGATCCTCAAGCTCATGTTGTTGAATACGAGCGGGCCGTCGACCCGCACGCGCACCTCGCGCTTGCCCTTCTCGAGCTCCCACGCATAGAGCCCGCCGTGAGTGGGCAGGCGCAGATTGATGCAATCGTGCGCCGTCAGATCCTGCGGCTTGCGCGGGATCGGGTGTCTCTCGAAATAGGATGGGGCGCCGACGACCGCCATCCGCACGTCCGGCGCGATCCGTACCGCGATCATGTCCTTCTCCACCTGCTCGCCGAACCGGATGCCCGCGTCATAGCGCTGGGCGACGATGTCGGTGAGCCCGTAATCGACGACCACCTCCACCTTGATGTCGGGGTAACGGGGCAGGAATCCCGCGAGGATCGGCCACAGCACGGTCGCCGCGGCATGCTCGCCCGATGTGATGCGAATCGTCCCCGCGGGCCTGTCGCGCAGCTCCGCGAGACCGTCGAGCTCGGTCTCGATCTGCTCGAAGTGCGGGCCGAGCCTCCCGAGCAACCGCTCCCCTGCCTCCGTCGGCGACAGGCTCCGCGTCGTGCGCACCAGCAGCCGCAGGCCCAGCCGCGACTCCAGCCGCCGGACGGTGTGGCTCAGGGCGGACTGCGACACGCCGAGCTTCGCCGCGGCGCCGGTGAAGCTGCCCTCGCGGACGACGGCGAGGAAGGCGACCAGGTCATCGAGATTCGATGGCGTCATTCATGAATGAAATTCATAAGCCCATGCGCAGTCTGCCAGCTAATCGCGCGGCGCCGCAAGAGTTACCTTTCGCTCCCTGGTTCCGAAAAACCCTACGCAGGAGATTCCACCGTGGAGAAGCGCAGACTCGGAAGAAGCACCCTCGAGGTCTCGGCGATCGGCCTCGGCTGCATGGGTCTCAGCCACGCCTACGGTCCGCCGGTCGAGAAGCAACAGGGCATCGCGCTGATCCGCGCGGCCGTCGACCGCGGCATCACGTTCTTCGATACGGCCGAGATGTACGGTCCGTTCACCAACGAGGAGCTGGTGGGCGAGGCCCTGGCGCCCGTGCGCGAGCGGGTCGTGATCGCGACCAAGTTCGGCTTCGACATCGACCCGAAGACGCGGCAGCAGCGGGGCGTCAACAGCCGTCCCGAGCACATCCGGCAGGTTGCCGAAGCGTCGCTGCAGCGCCTGCGGACGGATCGCATCGACCTCCTCTACCAGCACCGGGTCGACCCCGAGGTCCCGATGGAGGATGTCGCCGGCACCGTGAAGGATCTCATCCGCGAGGGCAAGGTGAAGCACTTCGGCCTGTCGGAGGCCGGCGCGCAGAGCATCCGCCGCGCGCACGCCGTGCAGCCGGTCGCCGCACTGCAGAGCGAGTATTCCCTGTGGTGGCGGGAGCCGGAGAAGGAGATCCTGCCGACCCTGGAGGAGCTCGGCATCGGCTTCGTCCCGTTCAGCCCGCTGGGCAAGGGCTTCCTCACCGGCGCCATCGACGAGAACACGAAATTCGAGAGCGGCGACTTCCGCAACGTCGTGCCCCGGTTCACACCGGAAGCGCGGCGGGCGAACCTGGCCGTGGTCGAGCGCGTCGGCCTCATTGCGGCCCGCAAGGGCGTCACGCGCGCGCAGATCGCCCTCGCCTGGGTACTGGCGCAGAAGCCCTGGATGGTCCCGATTCCCGGCACCACGAAGCTCCATCGCCTGGAGGAGAACGTCGGCGCAGCCGACGTCGGGCTGAGCACCGACGAGCTGCGCGAGATCGACCGCGCCCTCTCGGAGGTGGCGATCCAGGGCGCGCGTTATCCGGAGCAGCTCCAGAGGCTCGTCGGCAGATAGAATCCCGCTCATCCTGGCTGCAAAGGCCGACGATGATCGAGGGTTCCTGCCACTGCGGCGCCGTCCACTGGAGCTTCGACGGCGTGCCGGAATACGCGAACGCCTGCAGCTGCACGCTCTGCCGCCGGTACGGCGCTCTCTGGGCCTACGGCTTCGAGGGCGAGAGGCTCGCCGTTGCCGGGGCGACGAAGGTCTACATTCAAGGCGAGAGGACCCTCGGATTTCACTTCTGCCCCGAATGCGGCTGCATCGCCTATTGGCGCGCGCTCGCGGCCGGCGCCGACGGCCGGCGGCGCATGGGCATCAACCTGCGGCTCGCGAAGCCGGATGAGGTGGGCCCGATACCCCTCCGTCATCTCGACGGGCTCGAGAGCTGGCAGCGGCTACCGCGGGCCGGGCGGTGCGTGGCCGATCTCTGGTTCTGACTGCCACGTTCCGGTGCGGAGCGTGACGGGCGAACAGTCGACGAAGCTGCCGCGCAGCGCGGCGGCGCGCGGACGAAACCAACCGCGCTCGACCCGAAAGTGCCACAGGCGCTCGGCGCCTGCGGGCTGCTCCGGGGCCGGCGCGCTCCAGTCGACGGTCGCGATGCCCTGCAGCTGCAACACATCGCCGGTCTCGAAGTCGAGGAAGAGCAGCGACGAGCGCGGCTCGCCCAGCAGATTGCCGAGCGTGTTGAAGTAGCGGTTGCCGCGAAAGTCCGGGATCGACAGCCGCTCGCCCGCCACGCGCACGAAGCCGGGGCGGCCGCCGCGATGCGACATGTCGGCGCCTCCGGCCGGGCCCACGCCGGGTCGCGAGCGGCTGGCCACGAGGAAGGTATCCGCACGTGCGATCAACGCGCGGACTTCATCGTCGAGGGATTCGAGACGGCGCACCGGCCCTTTTGAGGCATCCGCGCGTGACAGCGTGCGGCGCTGAATGTACTGCGGGCAGTTGCCGAAGCTCTGCCGCACGGCGAGTGTGAACGCGCCGCCGTCGACGGCGGATACCACCCCGTTCGCGCGATTGCGCCGCCGGGTGGCGAGGTCGATTCCGAGGAGTCCGACCTCCTGGCCCTCGCGGATGGTCCCGCAGGCGGGATCGTCAGGGGCGGGCAGCGAATGGATACGGAGCGCGTCCGGCGCCGGCGAGCTCACGAAGCCGGGGTTGCCTTCGAGCAGCGTCGCCAGCGGCCAGCCGGCGGCGTCGGCCGTGGCGACGAAGAGCTGGGGCAGGGCGGCGAAGAAGGCCCGGTGCTGCTCCGGCATGAAGTCCCGGATGCCCGCGCTTCTCGCGCCGGCACCGGCACGAGCCTGGGCGGCGAGCTCATCCGCGTGGAAGCTCATGTTGGCTCACCTCCGGCGGCAGCGGGCAGGGCGGCATCGGCTGAAAGCGCGGCAGCGCCTCGATGCGCGACAGCCAGCCGCGAATGGCCGGATAGGGCTGAAGCGACAGGCCGCCTTCGGGCGCGTGCGCCGTGTACGAGTAGCACGCGAGATCCGCGAGCGTTGGATGCGGCGCCGCCAGGTAGTGGCTATCCGCAAGATGCCCCTCCATGAAGCCGAACAGACGGGCGGCGATCTCCATCGCCCGGGGACGATCGCCCGCGCCGCCCCACTGGGCGAGGCGGCGCGCGAGCCCCGGACCGTAGGTCAGCTCTCCGGCCGCGATCGAAAACCATCGCTGTACGCGCGAGGCCGCGAGCGGCTCATCGGGAAGCCACGAGCTTCGCGGCGCGTAGCGCCCGGCCAGGTACACGAGGATCGCGTTGCTGTCGGCGATGACGACGGGGCCGTCCTGCAGCACGGGGATCTGGCCGAGCGGATTCAGCCGCCGGAACTCGGCCGAGCCGCGGACCTCCGCGGGAGCGGCCACGAACCGAAACGGCAGCTCGAGGAGCCGCAGGAAGAGGACGACGCGGTGCGCGTGGCCGGACAGCTCCGTCCCGTGCAAGGTGATCTGGGGCTCGCTCATGAATGATCCTCCCGAAACGCGGCCCCATTCTATCCTTGCAAAAACGGCGGGCAATCTGGCACCCTTGAAAGTCATAATTGCGGACAGCGGAATAATCTCCTGGATCGTCTCGATGAGTTGGCGGTGCTCGTCGCCGTGGTCGAAGAGAGAAGCCTGGTCGCGGCGGCGCGGCGTCTGCGCCGCTCGCCTCCCGCGGTGACACGGGCGCTGTCGGCTCTCGAGAGCCGTGTCGGCGCGCGCCTCATCGAGCGAACGACGCGCCGGCTCTCCCCGACCGACGCGGGCCGCAGGCTCGCGGATGAGTCACGAGCGCTGTTGAGCGCATACGACGAGGCGGTCGCGGAGATCTCGCCGACTCCGGTTCGCGGTCTGCTGCGGATCACCGCCCCGGTGCAGTTCGGGCGGCATCACGTGGCACCGCTCGTCACAGTGTTCCTGGAGCGCTTTCCCGACATCCAGGTGGAGCTCGTCCTCCACGACCGCAACCTCGATCTGATCGACGAGGCGCTCGACCTCGCCATCCGGATCGGGCACCTGTCGGATTCGTCGCTGCTCGCCAGACGTGTCGGCGAGGTACGCCGGGTGCTCGTCGCGAGCCCTGCCTATCTGGCACGGCGCGGGAAGCCGGCGAGGCCGGCCGAGCTGGCCGGCCACGACACGATCTTCAGCACGGGCAGCGCAGTCTCGCTCGAATGGCGCTTCGGTCATCGCGGCCGCACGGTCGTGCGGCTCTCGCCTCGCCTGCTCGTGAACGACACCGAGGCGCAGCTCGCGGCGGCGCGCGGCGGCCACGGAATCGCCCGCCTGATGTCGTATCAGGCCTTCGAGGATCTGGAACGGGGAAAGCTGGTTCGCCTGCTGCGGGCTTTCGAGCCGCCCGCGCTGCCGGTGCAACTCGTGCACGTGAGCCGGGAGTACATGCTGCCGAAGGTCAGAGCATTCCTGGACTTTGCCGCGCAGCGGCTCGACGGACTGCGCGTCATTCACTGAGGGCGGCGGCACGGCGCGGCGCCGACCGGACATCCCGCGGCTCGCACCGAGCTCGCGCGGCGCACGGGAGCCGGGATCGCTTCACCGACGTCTGCAACATGCTCCGCGGAATGAAGGCATCGAGAAGCCTGCAGCTTGGCGGAAACCGCCCACCGGCAGCATTGTTCGACTTGCGCTGAGGACCGCACGCTGCCGGCCGATCCGCGCTCTAAGTTTTAGCCTAAAGTATTCGCCATATTGGACGAATTGTATATAATTCATGCCACTGTTCGTCATACATGACGAGTTGTAACAACATCAATATTCATGGTATTATTCGTCTTTTCTGACGATTTGAATATTATATCCTTGATAAATCGTCATTAAGGGCGAATAATGCGCATTACATCAGACCTGACCGATGCCGCCATCGCCCAGATCCTCGGGGCAAGAATCGGGCGGTACCGCATCGAGGCTGGCCTCACGCAGGCCGAGCTCTCCGAGCAGGCCGGTATCGGCAAGCGCACCCTCGAGCGCGTCGAGGCGGGGCGCGGCGCCGAGCTCGTCACCGTCATCCGCGTGCTGAGAGCGCTGAACGCCCTCGACGGCTTCGAGAGGCTGCTTCCCGAGCTGCCGGCCAGCCCGATCGAGCGGCTCGGGCTGCGAGGCAGGCAGCGCCAGCGGGTCGCGCACCCTCGCGGCCGGCGCGAGGCGACCGAGCGTGCAGGCGAGGTCAGAGAAGGCGCACCGACCCAACCGTGGACGTGGGGCGTGCCGCCTGTAGCCGGCCAAGCCCCGGCAAAGGGCGCGCGCTCGACCAAACGGAAGACGTGAGTCATGGCCACGATCGCCGAGGTGAGACTCTGGGGCCGGCGCATCGCCGCCGTGTCCCTGGACGAGCCGGGCGATGCGGCGGCATTCCAGTATGACCCTCAGTTCGCGCGCAGCGGCATCGAGGTATCGCCGATCGTCATGCCGCTCTCGCCGCGGATCTATACCTTCCCATCATTATCCCGACTCTCTTTCCACGGCCTGCCGGGATTGGTCGCCGACTCGCTGCCCGACAAGTTCGGCAGCGCGCTCATCGACGCCTGGCTCGCCACGCAGGGCCGAGCCCCCGCGAGCTTCGACCCAGTCGAGCGGCTCAGCTACACCGGATCGCGCGGCATGGGCGCGCTCGAATTCGCGCCCGCCACGGGCCCGCGGCCTCGGCGATCGACGAGGATCCGCGTCGACGCCCTCGTCGCGCTCGCATCCGAAATCCTCACCCACCGCGATGCGCTCCGCGGCACCTTCACGCCGGAGCATCGCAACGGCGCCCTCCAGGAAATTCTGCGCGTCGGCACCTCGGCCGGCGGAGCACGCGCGAAGGTCATCATCGCCTGGAATCCCGAGACCAACGAAGTCCGCTCGGGTCAGGTGACGGCTCCGGAGGGTTTCGGCTACTGGCTGCTCAAGTTCGACGGCGTGAGCGGCAACCGCGACAGGGAGCTGGAAGATCCCCAAGGCTACACGGTCATCGAGTACGCCTACTCGCTCATGGCCCGCAGCGCCGGTATCGAGATGACCGAGTGCCGGCTCCTCGAGGAAGGCGGCCGCCGGCACTTCATGACGCGCCGCTTCGATCGCACGAGCGCCGGCGGGAAGATCCACATGCAGTCGCTGGCGGCGCTCGCCCATCTCGACTTCAACGCCGCCGGCGCGCATTCGTACGAGCAGGCCTTCGACGTCATTCGGCGGCTGAGGCTGCCGATGAGTGCCGTGGAGCAGCAGTTCCGGCGGATGCTGTTCAACGTCGTCGCCCGTAACCAGGACGACCATGTCAAGAACATCGCGTTCCTGATGAACCAACAGGGCGAGTGGTCGCTCGCACCCGCGTTCGACCTGACCTATGCGCACAACCCGGAAGGCCGCTGGACGAAGCATCACCAGATGACGATCGCCGGCAGGCAGGACGGCTTCACGCTCGAAGACTTCCGCGCCTGCGCCGCGACCGCAGGCCTCAAGCGCGGCCGCGCCGAGACGATTCTCGATGAGGTGCGCGCGGCGGTGGCGCGCTGGCCGGAGCATGCCGATGAGGCGGGGGTGCGGCCCGCGCAACGCGATCCGATCCGCGCCGCCTTCCGCCTGGAGTTTCCCCGAAGCGACGCGATGCATCGGGAGTCGCGCGGCCGACAGGGGCCGACGGGCCCGCGGATTCAATGACGGGGCGGCGCCGGGCTGCTCGCATTCCTGTTCCCAGGCCTGTTTCGTCAAAGCAGAAACAGCGCTGCCCCACAGCACGTTCGAGCCATCTTTTCTGGAATTTTGAAATCAAGCTTGCCAGCCCAGGTCCTTTGGAGCGCCATGTGAGCCGACCGGGATCAGTCGATCTTTACGTCGAGCTCGGCAAGATGCGCCGGCTCCGTGACGATATCGATCTCCGCGATCCTGCCGCCCTCGATCCTGAAGAGGAAAGCCGACAGCACCCGACCGCGCACGGCCCACACCGCACCGGGCTTCCCGTCGATGAGCGCGGGCGAGGCGGCGCGCGCGCGCCCCTTGAAGATGTTCGCCACGCGCGATGCGCCGCGAGCTTGCGCTTCCAGCGCCGGAGCGCCGTGCCTTTGTCTTTCGGCGGCCGTGCGCACGGCCTGCTCGTCAGCGCGCAGCACCACTTCCGGCGACAGCACCGCGAGGAGCCGCTCGAACTCGCCATCGCGGGAAGCCGCCAGGAATGCGCCTACCAGCTCCCGCTGCAGCGCGATATCGGCCGCCGGCGCCTCCGTGCCCTGCACCCGGCGCCTCGCCCGACTGGCAAGCTGCCGGACCGCGGCGGGAGCGCGGTTGAGGATGCGCCCGATCTCCTCGAACGACAGATCGAACATGTCGTGCAGCACGAATGCCACGCGCTCCCCGGGCGCCAGCGTCTCGAGCACGATGAGCAGCGCCGGGCCTGTCGCATCGGCCAGCGCGAGGTCCTCCTCGAGATTGCCGTCGCCCGGCCTCTCGGCGGCGGCTGCGAGCGGCTCCTCCCGCCGCGACCGCCGCGAGCGCAGCATGTCGAGGCACACTCTCGCGAGGACGGTCGTCAGCCAGCCGCCCAGGTTCTCCACGTCCCCGGAGCCTGAGCGGCTGAGCTTCAGCCACGTCTCCTGCACGGCATCGTCGGCCTCGTGGGCCGAGCCCAGCATCCGGTAGGCTACCGCCCGCAGACGGATCCGATTCTCGTCGAACCGCACCGCCAGCCAGTCGTCCGCACCCATCCAAGCCCTCCTCTTGCGGGCAGTCGCGCTCGTGCCGCAGCCGCCTACCAGTATTGCTCCGCCGGGCGGATCTCGATGGCACCGCCCACGCGGGCGGCCGGGATCCGGGCCGCCAGTGCGACCGCAGCATCCATGTTCTCGGCCTCGAATACCAAATAGCCGCCGGCGCCCTCGCTCAGGTACGTTCCGTCCCTGACCTCGGGCTTGCCGTTCCTCACCTGCACGGTCCTGGCGGCATTGGGCAGCCCCAGCGGCAGTCCCGGTGTGACGCCCGGCGTCTTGCCGAGCTCCGCGTAGTCCGCGTAGATCGCCTTCTGTTCCGCCGCCGGCAGCGCCTTCCAGCGGTCCGAGCCCGGCACGGGGGGCGCAGGCCCATGATAAATCAGCAGTACGTATTTCATGACAACCTCCTTCACCCCTATGACGGATGGAGAGGGTGCGGATGTGACGTCCGGCGCCGTTCAGGCCCTATGCCCGGTCGATGCGCGCGGCGAAGCAGCCGGGCTTGGCGTAATGCGCATGGATGTAGGCGGTCTCGGTGCTCGCCAGCAGGTTTCCGATCAGGCCCTCGACTTCGGCGCCGTCCACGATATCCGCGGCGCGCAGCATGTCGTTCTCATCGAATGCGCGCAGAGACAACACCCGCGAGCGAAAGAGCTCGGGCACCTCGTTGATGCGGTCGTACCGCGCCCGCGCTCCTTCACGCACGTAGATCGCGTATGAGGAGCGGAACGGCGTCTCGACCGGCAGGTGGGTGTAGTTCAGCAGTAGAGCCGATTCGCCAATGTCCAGATCGCGAAGCTCGATCCGGTCCGGGTAGCCCGGCTTGCGGTCGACCACCAGGCGCAGCGCTCCGTGGCGTGCGAGCTGCGCCTCGGAGAGCCCGAAAAGCGGCTGGAAGGGCTCGGGGGAGAGACCCGTGATACGGAAGGTCATCGATGGCTCCTTGGCAATTGAAGGCCGAGAGCCTAGAGCCAGGTATCGCGTCCCGCTCGCCGGAATCGGACACGACGTCCGGCTCCGACGACCGACGAGCGCCGATCCAACCGGGAGGAGATCCCGGGTCAGTCCCCCGGCAAGCCTGGAGACGACGCGCCCGAGCCTTGCACCGCCGCCGCCGCAGTCCCGGCTCCGGTATGCGGATGAAGCACGCCGTCGAGCATGGCTCGCGCCCCGTTCCAGGCGATCTGCGTGCCGATGGCCAGCAGGATGAACGCCGTCAGCCGGATCATGATGTTCGTACCCGTCGTTCCAAGACGGCGTACCAATCGATCCGCATAGCGGTAACAGAAAAAGATCACGACCACGGTGATCAGCACGCCGACGACATGCGCCAAGGTCGTGGTCAAAAGCGCCCGCAGACCCCGCGGGGGGTTGGCGCCGAGCGTGATGGCAACCGATATCGAGCCCGGACCGACCGTCAGCGGCATCGTGAGCGGATAGAACGCGCGCTGCGTGATGCTGTCGTGCGTCGGACGCTTGTCCGCCGCGGAAACCTCGGGCGTGGTCGGTCCGTTGAGGAGCGACCAGGCGAGCGCACACACCACGATACCGCCCGCCACCTGCACCGCCGGGATGGAGACGCCGAAGAAGTCGAGGACATAGGCGCCGACCAGGATGGAGGCGAGCAGCAGCACGAAGCTGTTGATGGCGACCAGCTTCGCCATGCGCGCGCGCTCGAGCGGCGTGAGCTCCGAGGTCATGGCGAGGTAGATCGGAGCCCCGGCAAAGGGGTCGATGATCGGCAGCAGTGCCGCCACCGCAATGAACACGATGCCGGCAAAGTAGTGAATGTGCTCCAGAAACATGGGTCGGTGGGCGGCGCAGGGGATGGCGACTGCTCGCGACAGTCTCGCCCGAAACGGGGACGAGCTCAAGCTTGCCGCTCGCGAGCCACCAGCGAAGCCGTTCCCCGCTCGGCCGCCGGTGCGAGGCGCTCCGCCGCCTGCATCCGGACGGCACCGACACGCTTGGAACAAACCTATGGTGCAGGCGAGACGACGCAGTACCTTCCGGGCGCCGGATATTCTCCATTCGCTGCTCGGAATACGCAGCGAACGCGAACTGCTCGGCCATCCGAAAAGCGGCGCAGCGTGGGAAAGCTACCTGCTCGGGGAAATCCTCAAAAGCGCGGAACCGGACGAAGCCTATTTCCGGGGCACACACCAGGGTGCGGAGCTGGACCTGCTTCTGATGAAGAAGGGTCGGCGCGTGGGAATCGAGGTTAAGAGAGCAGACGCACCGACCTTGCCCCCTCGCTGCGCATCGCACTGGCGGAACTGAAGCTCGATGAGCTGAATATCGTCTATCCCGGAACTCGGGTCTACGATTTGGCGCCGCGGGTGAAGGTGATGCCGGCGAGCACAGTCGCTGAATTTGGATCGTAGTCTGCTTCCCGGCAGCCCATGGTCCATTCCGGGAAAAATTGGCGCATGCAACGTAACGAGCCCTCCGCCTTCCGCGCGAACGCCGCGCGCAATTAAATGCTGGTCTCAGAAGACGGACGCTGGACCATCATCGATACTCAGAACACTGACATCGTCGAGCGTGTGCCCTCTCGGCCGCAGCCACCTGTAGCTCCATCCGGTCTTCCGCGAATCGCCCCTCTCCGCCACAGTCAGGAGCTTGCGCAGCCGCTCGTCTCGGGAATGGTGGTTACATACCCGCGGGCATGACCGTGTGACCGCCCGCCGGGAAGGTGGGCAGGAGCTGAGGCGCCAGGGCGACCGCAAAGCGTGCAGGACCCGCGCGCTGCAGCCGGACCAAGGGCTTCGGCGCCCGCTCGCACGCCTTTCGCCGGCTGAGGTTGGTTCGCACGGCTCCCGGGACACCGCCACCGGGCGCAGGCCGGATGGCGCCGATACCCTCGGCACATTCTGGCGCAGCACCCTCCCTGCTACACTCTCACTGCGCGATCCGTGGTGGATCGGCCCACCCGGGGTGTACTGATGAAATTCGATTTCGGCCAACCTCTCACCGGCATCATCCAGATGGCCTACGTCGTCGATGACATCCACGCCGCCATGACGTCGTGGCGGCAGTCAGCCCATGTCGGTCCCTGGTTCCACCTCGAGCGATGGACCCCGGATCCGGCGACCTACCGCGGCCAGCGGTCCGAGGCGACCATCACGCTGGCTATGGCGTTCTCCGGCGAGCTGCTGATCGAGCTCATCCAACCGCTGGACGACAAGCCGTCAGTCTACAAGGAAACGATCGGGCGCACGGGCTACGGCTTCCACCACTTCGCCGTGGGCAGCAACGACTACGAGGCCGACGTGCGACGCTACGAGCAGCACGGATACTCGCTGGCCTTTCAGGCCCATGTCCCGACCGGCGGCCGTGTCGGTTACATGGACACGAAGGGCTCGCTGCCCGGCTTCATCGAGGTGATCGAGAACGGGCCGGAGATGGAAAAGGTCTTCACGAAATTCTACCGGGCGGCCATCCAATGGGATGGATCCGAGCCGGTACGCTCCTTCGTCTAGCGTCTTCTCGCCCGCTGCCACCGGGGCGGCCTGCCGGCGCAGCCGCGAGCCATTCGAAGAAACGAAACGACCGATACTCGCCCCCCGTCAAGGGATCGACTCGAGCATCGCCGCGCTCTATCGACTCTCCGTCATGTAGATTCCGCGCTCATGGGAGAACGCTTTGAACCCGAAGACGCCGTGATAGCTGCCCATGCCGCTCTGATTGACGCCGCCGAACGGCAACCGGTTCTCCAAGTAATGGGAGAAGAAGCCGTTGACCGTTACGCCGCCCGATGAAGTCCTGCTCACTATCTTGTCGATATTCTTTCGATCGTTGCTGTAAACGTAGAGCGCCAAGGGCTTGTCACGGCGCTCGATGTATTCGATGACCTCATCGAGATTCTTGTAGGTCATGACCGGCACTACGGGTCCGAAAATCTCCTCCTGCATGATCTCCATGTCAGGCGTGACATCGGTGAGCATCGTCGGATGGACCGTCCGGTCGGCTGCCTCCAGAGTGCCGCCCACGGCAATCCTGGCGCCCTTGGCGACGGCGCCATCGAGGAGCCGCTTGATGCGGGCGAAATTCTGATCGTTGACGATCTGGGCGATGTTGTCCTTCTTGATCTTCCCGTCCTCCGTGTACAGGTTCTGCATTACTTTGGCTCGAAATTCCTCCACCAAACCGGCCTTCTGCTGCTCCTTGACGAGTACATAATCGGGGCAGATACAGGCTTGCCCTCCATTGAATTGCTTGGCTGCCGCCAGATCCGCCGCGAGCTTTTTCACATCCGCGTCTTCATCCACGATGACGGGAGATTTCCCGCCCAGCTCCAGGGTAACCGTGGCCAGATTCTTCGCCGCCGCCGCCATGACCAGCTTTCCGACTCGCGTGCTGCCCGTGAAGAAGATGTGGTTGACGGGCAGCTCGAGCAAAGCGGATGCCACATCGACACCACCTTCAAACAGGGCAACCTCCTTCTCGTCGAACGCCTGTTTGATGATTCTGGCGGCCACGGCGGCCGTCGCCGGGCACAAATCCGTGAGCTTGACCATGCAGCAGTTTCCGGCGGCGACGGCGGCCGCGAGCGGCCCCAGGACCAGGCCGAGCGGAAAGTTCCAGGGGCCCAATATGAGGCATAGGCCTCGCGCCTCGTAGATGATCCTCGCCTTGTCGTTCTTGTTCTGGGATGGAACGACTTCGACCGGCTTCATCCACTCCTCGAGATTGTCAATGTTCCTGTCGATATTGCCGATCACGTTGAGCAATTCCGTGATTCGGATTTCGCCTTCAGGCTTGCGAGTGTCCTGTTTCACTGCGGCCACGATTTGATCGCCGTGAGCCTCGACAGCCGCTTTCAACTTCCTCAGCTTTTCTTTCCGTTGCTCTGCGCCGGCGGCCCTCATCTCCCATTGATGCGCTCGCTGCAGAGCGAAAACCCGCTCGATCTCTGCGAATACGCCCTGAGCTGTCTGTCTGGCAGGAGTGGACACGGGATTTCCTCCATTCAAGGGAGCGATGCGCGTCAACAGGAGATCCGTCGCACGCAAAAATTGCCGGCTGCGCTCGGTTCTCGCGGCCTCCAAGGTCCGCGGATTGTAGCCGATTACGGCGAGTCCGTAGCGGGACGCTGCGGCGCGCGGCGCATAGCGGAGACACCATCGCTCCTGGTCGAGGAGGTACCGCCGAGCCGGCCAATGCGCCCGTGGGTTCTTTCGCTGCCGTTCGCATTGCGCTTCCTGCTTGCGAGAGAAACGCGCAGATTCTTCACAACGATCCGGGCTCTGGGCGTTTCCCTTGAAGCAGCGACGCTTGGCCGCAATGGCTTCAGCGCGATGACTTTTGCGCGCGACAAAGAGGCGGCTGTGCTCCTCGTGACGCACGATGCATCCATCTTCCATCGCTTCGATCGGCTGATCAGCATGCTCGACGGGAGGATCGAGGGCGAGGAGACCGGGACGCGAGCTGCGCCCGCCTCCCAAGGGGCGGTGCGTGAAGTGCCAACCGCGATACCGTCCAGGCAGCCGAAGTAGCGTTGAGCTGCGGACACTGGCAGCACGGCGCCACGATTTCGACGTTGTCCGGGCCTCGTGGCTCGATGCGGCGATTGCCCGGCATATGCGTATACAAATCCAAAGCCGTCCGCGGTGAAATACCAATCATCAAGCCTGCCAGGATCAGGCTGACCGATCGGAGGGTGTGTGACTGGAAAATACGCTCAATTGGCGGATCAGGTCGCCTCCGGGATCGGGTTGCTGCGCGAGGGCGCGCCGCAGACCGCGAAGGCCTTTACCGCCCTTGCGATTGCGGCGACCGCGCCCAAGGTGCTCGACTCCAAGACCAAGGAACTGATAGCACTTGCCGTCGGGATCGCCGGGCACTGTGATGGCTGTGTGGCCTACCACACACGGGCCGCGTGGAAGCAAGGAGCGAGCCGCCAGGAGATCGTGGAGACCGTCGCGACTGCGATCTACATGGGCGGAGGCCCGGCAGCGGTCTACGGTGCCGACGCTGTGCGCGCATACGACGAGTTCTCGGCGCCAACCTGAGCGAAGCGTCAAGTCTGCCATCGGCATCGGCACGCCGGGTTGTGGCAGATCGGCACCGGCACCGTTGCCGGCAGCGGCAACTCGCCGGTCGATTCAGTCAAGCTCCGGTCATCGCCCATCCGAGTGATCTGCCGAGTCGCCTTCAGCGCTTGCCGATCTCTGCAACGCGCTGCCGCAACGACAGCCGATCGAGGCCGCTGATCGGCAGGCACATGAAAAGATCGATTCGCCGCTGCAGAATCCTGAACGCCTCCTGGACCGCCCGCATCTTCCCGCCCTCATCCTGAACGGCCGCAGGGTCCGGCACTCCCCAGTGCGCGGTGACGGGCTGACCCGGCCAGACCGGACACAGCTCGCCCGCGGCGCGGTCACAGACGGTGAAGACAAAATCCAGCTGAGGCGCACCGGGTGCGGCAGACTCATCCCAGCTCTTGCTGCCCAAGCCGCGCGCCGATATCCCGGACCGCCGCAGCACCTGCAGGACCAGAGGGTTCACCTGACCAGTTGGATGGCTTCCCGCGCTGTAGGCGCGAAACCTCCCCTGCCCGCGATGGTTGAGATACGCCTCTGCGAGGATGCTGCGCGCGGAGTTGCCGGTGCAGAGAAAGAGGACGTTGTAAACGGGATCGGACATGGCCGGTGACCGGTGAAGCGAGGCTGACGCCGAGCCGAGCGCTAGGCGCGCTTTCTCTGCTTCGGCACATCCGCCGCCGGCGCCGCCGCGGCAAGCGGCCGGCAATCGGGTCCGCAGGCCTGGTCGGCGAGCGAGCAGCAGTTCTCCGTCAGAAAACCCACCAGGGACTGCATGCGATCGAGATGGGGGCTGTAGTGAAGGTTTCGGCCCTCGCGGCGGCTCGTGACGAGCCCGGCATTGACCAGCTCCCGCAGATGGAAGGACAGCGTCGGGGCGGGCACATCGAGCCGCCGGGCGAGCTCCGTGGGCGTGTAGCCCGCCGGACCCCGGCGCACGAGCAGCCGAAAGACGGCAAGGCGCGCTTCCGAAGCGAGCGCGCCGAGCGCCGTGATCGCGTCCTTTGATTTCATGATTGCAATCATATCAAAATGATGTCGGCTGGCAACCAGCCCTCGCGCCCGAGGCTTGCATGCCGCTAATGTTTTGATAGACTTGAAAGTGTGAAAATAAATGGGATGCCGTCAGCGCGGCTCGGCGCCGCGCGGGATGTGCGTATTGAACCGGCGGCATCCCGAGGCATCCTGAACGCTCGCCTCCCGGTGCGGGAGGCGTGGCATCGGATGAGGAGAGTTTGATGAAACGACTGCACGTCCATGTCGCCGTCGAGAGCCTCGCGGCCTCCGTTCGCTTCTATTCGGCCCTCTTCGCCGCCGAACCCGTCGTGCTCAAGCCCGACTATGCGAAATGGATGCTGGAGGATCCCAGGGTGAATTTCGCGATCAGCCAGCGCGGGGCGGCTCCCGGCATCGAGCACCTGGGGATCCAGGTCGAGGATCACACGGAGCTCGAGGAGGTCTATGCGCGGCTGCAGCGCGCCGACCGTCCCGTGCTCGAGGAAGGCGACACCACCTGCTGCTACGCCCAAAGCGAGAAGAGCTGGATCTGCGATCCGCAGGGGGTTCTGTGGGAGACATTCCTCACGACCGCGGAGAGCACCGTGTACGGTCAGGATGGGGTCAGGCCGGCGGCGGCCAGGTCCGCGTGCTGCGCCCCGACCAAAGGCCCCGCGGCTGCCACCGAAGCTCGGCAGAGCGAGAGCGGCCGGTAGGAGAGTTCAGGTGTCCCGATTCGAACGCTATCTGACCCTTTGGGTTGCGCTTTGCATCGCCGCCGGCATCGGCCTCGGCAAGCTGATGCCGGGCCTCTTTCACGTGATCGCCTCCGCCGAGGTCGCCCAGGTCAACCTGCCGGTGGCGGTGCTCATCTGGTTGATGATCGTGCCGATGCTGGTCAAGATCGATTTCGGCGAGCTGCACCGGGTCAGGGAGCACTGGCGCGGGATCGGCGTCACGCTGTTCGTCAACTGGGCGGTCAAGCCCTTCTCGATGGCGCTCCTGGGCTGGCTCTTCATCGGCCATCTCTTCCGCCCGATCCTGCCGGCGGGAGAGATCAGCTCGTACATCGCCGGGCTCGTCATCCTCTCGGCGGCGCCTTGCACGGCGATGGTGTTCGTCTGGAGTCAGCTCTCGAGCGGCGAGCCGCATTTCACCCTCTCGCAGGTCGCGCTGAACGATGTGCTGATGATCTTCGCGTTCGCCCCGATCGTCGGACTCCTCCTCGGCCTCGCCTCCATCACGGTGCCGTGGCAGACGCTGCTCCTCTCGGTGGCGCTCTACATCGTGATCCCGGTCCTGATCGCGCAAGCCATCCGGCGCGGTCTCCTCGCCCGGGGCGGTGAGCCCGCGCTGCGCCGATTGCTGGCGCTCCTGCAGCCAGTGACGCTCGTGGCGCTCCTTGCGACCCTGGTGGTGCTCTTCGCATTCCAGGGAAGACAGATCGTGGACCAGCCGCTGGTGATCCTCCTGCTGGCGGTGCCCATTCTCATCCAGGTCTACTTCAATGCCGGGCTCGCCTATCTGCTCAACCGGGGAGTCGGGGAAGCGCATTGCGTCGCCGCGCCGTCGGCGCTCATCGGTGCGAGCAACTTCTTCGAGCTCGCGGTCGCCACCGCGATCAGCGTCTTCGGTATCCGCTCCGGGGCTGCGCTGGCCACCGTCGTCGGGGTGCTGGTCGAGGTGCCGGTGATGCTCTCGGTCGTGCGGATCGTCAATCGCACCAAAGGATGGTATGAGCGGGCCGGTACGCTGCCCTGCACCACGAAGAGCCAGCCCGGCTCGGACCTCGAGGCGCACGGGCGGGGACGCGCATGATCCGCCGGATCCTCTTTCTCTGCGTCGCGAACTCCGCCCGCAGCCAGATGGCCGAGGGGCTTGCGCGCGCGCTGCTCGGCGATCGCGCGGAGGTGCTGAGCGCCGGATCCCAGCCCTCCAAGGTCAATCCGTACGCCATCGAGGCATTGGCCGAGCTCGACATCGACATTTCGGGGCACCGGTCGAAATCGGTCGATGAGATCGATGCGGCGGCGCTCGATCTCGTCGTCACGCTCTGTGCGGAGGAAGTGTGCCCGGTCCTGCCGGGAGGGACTCGCCGGCTGCACTGGCCCATACCGGACCCGGCTTCCACCGACCCAGCCCTCTCACCCGAGGACCTGCGACAGCGATTCCGCAGCGCCCGGGACCAGATCAATGCACGGATGAAAGTCCTGACCGCCCTTCTCGATCTGCCGCCCGGGCCGCAAGCGCAGGAGTTCCACGGCAGCATCCGGGTCGGGGATCTGCCGCGGAGCACCCGCTTCTACGCCTGGCTGCTCGCGAGGTGGCCCAAGGAGTGGACTCATCGATACGCCACATTCATCCGCGAGGATCTTCATCTGAACTTCGTGCTGCTGGTCGCGGATGGCAAGACACTGCACCACGACACGCTCTATCACCTCGGGATCGACGTCCGGGACAGGACGGCGGTGATCGAGGCGTACCATCGGGCACGCCTTTTCGGTGTAGCCGTGGCGAAACCCCCGAGGACCACCTGGAAGGGCACTCCGCTCCATGAGCTGTGGCTCGAGGACCCGGACGGCAATCTCATCGAGATCTACGCCCGGCTCACGGAGGAGGAGCTCTCAAAGATGCCGCAGGACCAGGAGCCTATCTTTCTCGTACCGGAGGCGGCCTGACCGGCGCATGCCGGAATACCGCCTCAACGCCCGCCGCCTCGATCCACACGGCGGCGAGGCTGCGCGCAAGGAGGCGCGGCTTGCATGATCAAGCGCATCGGGCGCGTCGCGCCGATGCTCAGGCTCGAGGTCCGGGGCGTCGAGGTGCGCCTGCACGGCGTGCGGCAGGACAGCCCGCCAAGCATGGCGTCCGTGACCCATGAGCTCATCATCGACGCGGATGCGGACGATCACAGACTCGAGCTGCCGCATCAGAACGTGCGCAAATGCGGGAGGATCCACAACACCGCGGCGGCGGGCACTCGCCTCGAGGGTCGGATCGTGCGCCAATGAATCCCGCATCCTGAGCATGAGGCAACGGGCGTAGCGGATCGCGACGCCGGCTGCGAATTCTACGTATTTCGCGGCTGTGAGGCCGGCGAGACGATGCGGGCGACGCGCGATTTCACCGCGCGCGTCGCACGCGGAGCCATGTGGGATTTCCTTCGTACCGTCAGCAACGACCGGAAACACGCTCCACCGCCCCGAAGTCGGTGGATCATGGGTGTGCCGGCACGGGCGGCAATTCTCGCCTCGGCAGTCGTGCTTGCGGATTGCGCTGTCGGACCCCGCTTCGCGCGGCCAGCCCCTCCGGCGGCGGTCGCCTACACGACTCGTGAAAATGCGCCCGACCTGACCCCGGGACACGGCGAGCCGCCGCAACACCTCGCCATCGGCCAGGCGATCCCCGCGCAATGGTGGGGGCTCTTTCACTCCCCGGCGCTCGATGGGCTGTTGCGTAAGGCACTTGCCGACAATCCGACGCTCGCGGCCGCGCGGGCGACACTGGCTCAGGCGCAGCAGGCCGTGCTGGCCGCACGCGGCGGCTACTATCCTCAGTTGGACATCGGCGCGACGGCGGAACGCCAGAAAGGCCCGGCATTTGCGCTCGGGCTCCTGGGGATGCTGCCCGGCACCCACGGACTGGCTACCTTCAACCTCTATTCCCTGGGCCCGACGCTGAGCTACGCGCCGGAGGTATTCGGGCTCACCCGGCGGGGCGTTGAGGCGCAGCGAGCGGGCGCCGAGCTCGAGCGCGATCAGCTCGCCGCAGCCTACCTCACGATCACCGGCAACTCGGTCGAGGAGGCCGTGAGTCTCGCCAGGCTTCGTCTCGAGATCGAGGCGCTCACGCAGATCGTCTCGGACGACGGGCGCAACCTCGCCCTCGTGCAGCGGAAGTTCGACGTCGGGCGCGCTCCGCGTACCGACGTGCTCGCCGCGCAGACACAGCTCGCCAACGACCGGGCACTCCTGCCGCCGCTGCGCCAGCAGCAGGCGGCAGCCGAGGATGCGCTCGCCATCCTGGTGGGTGAAGCTCCCGGACAGTGGATGCCGCCCGCCTTCACGCTGGCGGACTTTCACCTCCCGGGTGAGCTGCCCCTCAGCCTCCCTTCGACACTCGCCCGCCAGCGGCCCGACATCCTGGCCGCGGAGCAGCAGGTGCACGTTCGGAGCGCAGAGGTCGGTATCGCAACGGCACGGATGTACCCGCGCATCGTGCTGTCGGCCTCCATCGCGACCGCCGCGTTGCGCCCGCAAACGCTCTTCGACTCCTCGAGCGGCGTATGGGCGCTGCTGGGAGGGGTCACCGCGCCCGTGTTCCACGGCGGCGCGCTCCGCGCTCAGCGTCGCGGAGCGGTGGCGGCCCTCAAGGCGTCCCTCGCCTTGTATCGGCAGACGGTGCTCAATGCGTTCGGGCAGGTCACCAACACGCTGCGCGCTCTCGGCAATGATGCAGAGCTCGCCGCGGCGGAGCACCAGGCGCTCGATGCCGCCAGAGCATCCCTCCGGCTGCAGCGGGTGAGCTACGCGGCGGGCCGGAGCGATGTGCTGCAGCTCCTCGATGCCGAGCGGGGTTTTCAGCAAGCACGGCTCGGCTATGCCCGTGCAACGGCGCAGCGCTACGCCGACAGCGCACGGCTTCTCGTCGCGCTGGGCGGCGGATGGTGGAACAACGCGGGGCTGTGCGCGGAGGGGTGCGCTGCGGGCGCCGCGAATGAATAAGCGTCCCCGCCTCATCGTCGTTGCAGCCCTGGTCCTCGCGGCGTTGGCGGGTGGCCTGCTTTACTGGTGGCTCCGTCCCGCGAGGGCCGCGAACGTCCTCACCCTCTATGGCAATGTGGACATTTGGGAAGCTCGGCCGGCTTTCAACGACAACGGGCCCGTTACTCAAATGCGGGTGACGGAGGGCGCCCGGGTGCGCAAGGGCGAGCTCATCGCCCGGATCGACGACTCGCGCTACCTCGCCCGCCTGGCCGATGCGAGACATCAGGCGGCGAATCTCAAAGCGGTCCTATCGAGGCTCCTTCATGGCTCGCGACCGCAGGAGATCGCGCAAGCCAAGGCGACCATGGAGGGATTGCGTGCAATCTATCAGAACGATGAGACCAACTATGCGCGCACGCTGTCCCTCATTCCTCAGGGAGTTGCCTCGATACAGGACCGTGACGATGCGCAGGCCCGGGTCCGCTCGGCCCGCGGCAGCTATCAGGCCGCTTTGCAGGCTTACCGGCTCGCCGTCGAGGGCCCCCGGCACGAGGACATCATCGCAGCGCGCAGCGCCTACGATGCCGCGGTGGCCGCAGCAGCGCTCGCCGCGCGCGAGCTCGCCGATACGAGCCTCCATGCACCCGCGGACGGGGTGATCGAGAACCGCATTCTCGAGCCCGGCGACATGGCGTCGCCGAGCACGCCTGTGTACACCATCGCACTGACCTCACCGCTCTGGGTGCGCGCCTACGTACCGGAAACCGATCTCGGCAAGCTCGCACTCGGCATGCCCGCTGCAATTACGACCGACAGCTTCCCCGGTCGGCGCTACCGCGGCTGGGTCGGCTATATCTCGCCAACGGCGGAATTCACACCGAAGACCGTCGAGACCCCGACGCTGCGCACCCAACTGGTCTACCAGGTTCGCGTCTACGCCTGCGACTCGCACGGGGAGCTGCGGCTCGGGATGCCCGCGACCGTGGCCATCGATCTTTCTCATCGCCTCGAGACGACCAGCGCCGGGGGTTACGCCGCGCCTTCCTGCGGAGACACGAATGCCAGCGGAAAGTGAGCTGCCGCCCGCGCTTCGGCTCGAGGGCGTCTCCCACGCCTTCACCAGCCGGGGTCGGACTGCGGCGGCGCTCGATGGCATCACCGCACGGGCCGAGCGCGGTGCGGTGACCGGGGTGATCGGTCCCGACGGGGCTGGAAAGACGACGCTGATGCGTCTTGCCGCGGGGCTGCTGCAATTGCGGAGCGGGCGGATCGAGGTGCTCGGCATCGATGTCGCCCGCAATCCGGACGATGCACGATCGCGGATCGGCTATATGCCGCAGCGCTTCGGCCTTTACGAAGACCTCACCGTGCGCGAGAACCTCGACCTCTATGCGAAGGTGCAGAACGTTCCGCGCGCCGGGCGCGAAGCGCGCGACGGCGAGCTGTTGCACATGACGGGGCTTGCGCCATTCCTCAGCCGGCTCGCCGGCAGGCTCTCGGGAGGCATGAAGCAGAAGCTCGGTCTCGCCTGCACGCTCGTGCGGGTCCCGGAGGTTCTCCTGCTCGATGAGCCTACGGTCGGCGTCGATCCGGTCTCACGGCGCGAGCTCTGGGAGATCGTCGATCATCTGGTCCGTACGGAGCGCATGGCAGTGGTCCTCAGTACCTCGTACCTGGATGAGGCCGAGCGCTGTCGGTCGGTGCTGCTGCTGCACGAGGGACGACTCGTCGGCGCCACCGATCCGGCGAGCTTTGCCGCACAGGTGAGCGGACGCAGCTTCCACGTGTCGGCCGCGGGCACCGGCAAGCGGCAGCTGCAGGAGCGGCTCGCACGTACCCCCGGGGTGGTCGACGCCACCATTCAGGGCGCGTTCGTGCGGGTCGTCACCGAGTCCGGGGGGCAGCTCTCGGCCGCAGAGCTGTCGCCGCAGGCGACGCCGCTCACCATCGTCCCGGTTCCACCGCGTTTCGAGGACAGCTTTGTCGCGCTGCTGAAATCGAGCTCCCCCGCAACGGCGTCGCCGGGGCAGGCCATTGCACGAGGCGAGACGCCCGAAGAGAACGGCAGCCGCGGGACTCCCTCCCCGCCCGAGACCACCGGATCGGCGGGCAACGAGCCGGTCATCTTTGCCGACCGACTCACGCGCCGGTTTGGAAGCTTCATCGCCGTGGATGCCGTTTCCTTCGCGGTGCGGCGGGGCGAGATCTTTGGGCTGCTTGGCGCGAATGGCGCGGGCAAGTCGACGACCTTTCGCATGCTCTGCGGACTGCTGCCGCCCTCGGACGGCACGCTGCGGGTGGCCGGGTACGACCTGCGCCGGGCGGCGGCTTCCGCCCGCGGCCGCATCGGGTACATGGCGCAGAAGTTCTCACTTTACGGTGATCTGTCGGTGCTCGAGAACCTGCGCTTCTTCGCGAGCGCCTACCGGCTGCTGGAGCCGCATCGCGGCGCGCGCATCGCCTGGGCGCTCGAGGAGTTCGGGCTCGGGCCGCATGCCGACGCCGTGAGCCGCGAGCTGCCGCTCGGGTTCAAGCAGCGCCTCGCGCTCGCTTGCGCACTGATGCACGAGCCCGAGATCCTTTTCCTCGATGAGCCCACCTCGGGCGTTGATCCGCTCGCGCGACGCGAGTTCTGGCGACGGATCAACGCGCTCGCGGAGTCAGGCGTCACGGTGCTGGTGACGACGCACTTCATGGAGGAGGCCGAGTACTGCGATCGGCTCGCAGTGCTTGCGCAGGGCAAGGTGCTCGCCGCGGGCGACCCCGAGAGTCTCAAGGCTCGCGCCCGCACCGCCGAGCGTCCGCAGCCCACCATGGAGGACGCCTTCATCGCCTTGCTCGAGGCGGCATCCCGGCCGAGGGCGGCATGAGGGAGCCCATCGAGCGCCTCGAGGGCCTCTTGCGCAAGGAAGCGCTGCAGATCATCCGCGATCCTTCGGCGCTTGCGATCGCCTTTCTCCTTCCGGCCATGCTGCTCGTGATCTTCGGCTACGGCGTCACGCTCGACCCGCACCGCGTCCCCCTGGCGGTGGTGGTCGAGCAGCCGGATGCCGTCGCTCAAAGCTTCGTCGCGCAGCTTGGCGGCACGCCGTATTTCACTCCGGTGCATTTCAACACCATCCAGGCGGCGGATCGTGCCTTCGATGCGCGTGAGGTGAGCGGGATCGTCTGGCTGCGCGCGAACTTCACGCGCCAGCTCGCCTCCGAGGGTGCCGCCCCCATCGGCGTGATCGTCAATGGCGTCGATGCGAACACCGCCCGTCTCATCCAGGGCTACCTGCAGCAGGTCTGGGCAACCTGGCTCGCGGCGCGCAGCCGGGAGCGGGGACTGCCGCAAGGCTTGCCCGTCGCCGTGGAGCCGCGCGTCCGTTTCAATTCCGCCGTGAGCAGCCGCGACTACCTGGTCCCTGGCCTCATCGCCATCGTCATGACGCTGACCGGCGCGCTGCTCACTGCTCTGGTCATTGCCCGAGAGTGGGAGCGGGGAACGCTCGAGGCGCTGATGGTGACGCGGGCCACGATACGGGAGATCCTGCTCGCCAAGCTGCTGCCCTACTTCGTGCTCGGCATGGGCGGCATGGTGGCGACGCTGGTGCTCGCCGTGACGCTCTTCGGGGTGCCGTTTCGCGGCTCGCTGCTGGTGCTGACCGGAGCATCCGCGCTCTTCCTGCTCGCCGCCCTCGGCATGGGCCTTCTCATCTCGAGTGTCGCCCGCAATCAGTTCGTCGCCGGGCAGATCGCGATCATCGTCACCTTCCTGCCCGCGTTCATCCTCTCCGGCTTCGTCTTCGACATCGGCAGCATGCCGTGGGCGATCCGGCTGCTCACGCATATCGTCGCGGCGCGCTATTTCGTGGCGATCCTGCAGAGCCTGTTCCTGGCGGGCGATGTCTGGTCGGTGATCCTGCCGAACGCGCTCGCGCTGGGCATCATGGCCCTGGTCTTCCTGGGCGCGGCGCGGCTCGGCGCGCGCAAGCGTCTGGACTGAAGCGTATGTGGCGCGCCGTCCTTGCGCTCATCGTCAAGGAGCTGCTTGCGGTCTTGAAGGACCCGAAGAGCCGCATGGTGCTCATCGTCCCGCCGCTCATCCAGCTCATCGTGTTCGGCTACGCGGCGACGTTCGATCTCAACCGGGTACCCATCGCGATTTACGACCAGGACCACAGCGAAGCCTCGCGGGATCTCGTGGCGCAATTCCTGGGGTCGCGCATCTTCGAGCGGGTCGCCACGCTCCAAAGCGCGCGCAGGATCACCCCGCTCATCGACGCCAGGAAGGTGGACCTAGTTCTCTCGATCGACCGGCGGTTCACCCGGGACCTCCTGACCCACCAGCCTGCGCCGGTACAGCTCATCGTCGACGGCCGCGATTCGAATACCGCGCTCATCATTCTCGGCTACGCCAATTCGATCATCACGGACTTCAGCCTGGACTGGATGCAGGCGCACGGTGAGCGGCCGGTACCGGCGGTTCTCGACGTGCGCGCCCGCTACAATCCCACGCTCAGCTCCCAATGGTTCATCGTACCGGGCATCGTCGCCGTGCTGACGCAGGTGGTGACGCTGCTCGTCGTGGGCCTCTCGGTCGCCCGGGAGCGCGAAACCGGCACTTTCGACCAGCTGCTCGTAACGCCCTACAGGCAGGGTGAGATTCTCCTCGGCAAGGGCTTGCCGGGACTCCTGATAGGAGGTATCGAAGCCTCGGTGATCATTCTCGCGGCGGTGCTCTGGTTCGGAGTACCGCTTCGCGGGGCACTCTTTCCGCTCTATCTCGGGCTCCTTCTGTTCGTGGCATCTGTGATCGGTATCGGCCTCATGATCTCCTCCATCGCCGTGACGCAGCAGCAGGCGCTGCTCGGCGCATTCCTCTTCATGGTGCCCTCCATCATGCTCTCGGGCTTCGCGACCCCGATCGCCAACATGCCGCCGCTCATACAGGACCTGACCTGGCTCAATCCCATGCGGCATTTTCTCATCGTTGTGCGCGGCGTCTTCCTCGAAGGCGCCGCGTCCGGAACGTTCCTGCCCGAGTATGCGGCGATGGCCGGGATCGCGGGCACCAGCTTATTCGCGGCCGGGTGGCTCTTTCGCAGGCGCGTCTACTGACATGAGATGGGTGGTGGCTGGGCTTTCATTAGACCGCCGGCGCTGGCGAGGAGGCGCATCATGCCAAGCGAACACCACGACCGTCCGGATTCACTGCGACAGCTGCGGCTCTAAGAGATGAGACGCGACGCAGCGCAAGCGCCTGCATGGTTCACGGGGCGACGGGCGGCCGCGATCGACAGCCTTCCGATTATGATCCTTTGTGCGCGGAAGGGATACCCGAATTCGATCGCGCGGCCTCGCCGACGCCTGCGATGCATCTGGGGCGAGCGCAGACGCGTCGCCAACTTTAAATGCGACGATTGGGCACGAAAGCGTGTAAAGTGGATTTTTCTAACTCTTCGCGCACTGGAATAGAGGCATCCGTGGGCTGGCGTAAGACAGGTCGACAGCGACCGACCGAAGAGATCCTGGTGCTGACCTGCGATGTGTGCGGGCGGGACATCGGCTACGAGGACGAACGCCGGCCGTACGAGCATTTCAGCGTCAGCCGCCATCCCAATCCGGGCGCCATCGACCAGCAGCAGCCCGCCGTGATCATCTGCTCGAAGGAGTGTCTGCGCGCCTTTGCCGCGAACACACCTGGTCCCGAGCGGAGCAATGCCCGCGTGGAGCCGAACGCGCCGCGCGGCAGGTCCTCTCGGTAACGGCAACCCCTGCGAATCCATGAAATGAGCCGCCCGTCCCTTCCTGTTGTCGCGTCAGGAATTGCGGCTGCATCTATCTGCGTGGTCCCGGAGCCGCTCGACGGCGGGCGTGCACCCCGAACCCACCGCCCGCATTGAGGCCGGCGCGAAAACAACTCAGCGTCCGTGCCGCGCAAGCTGGCGCTTGAGCACGAGGATTCGGGTCTTCAGATCTGCGTTCTCCGCCAGCGAGACTTTCAGTCGCCCGGCCAGGTACGCAACCGCGACAACGAGGCCGACGATCAGCGTGACTTTCACGTCACCTTGCTCGAATCAGCGCTCGGAACGACCGCCGCGTCTCCATTGCGGCGCGCCAACCGCCGCCGCTGCTCCTCGCGCACCTGGTCAAGCGTTAGATCGGTTTGATGTGCGACGACGCGGATCAAGCAGTGATTCGCATCGCCGGGCAACCTCAGCCCGTGTCGCCGCTCCCAGATGCGGATGCGCTCCGCGGGCGTGTTGCGATCGGAAGTTTGCTCCAGAAGCTCCCGGCGCTTGCTCTGCAGCCGCCCGCCTTCCTCCAGAGCGATGCGCGCCCGGTGATCCGTCATCCAGTTGCCGGAGGATGCTGTCGCCGGCTCGAGATACCACCCGTCGATTACAGGGCCGAACGCCATAAACACTCCCGCAGTACGAGCGCATAGTAGCAGCATCGCACGGGACGTGTTGTACTCCTCGGGCGCTTGCCACGCCGATGTCAACGCTCGAGCACCTCCCGAACCGCCGCATCGCTGATGGGCTTCACAATGTAGCGCTCGAAGCCCGAGGCACGCGCTTGCTCCCGCGCCGGATGGCCCCCCTCGCCGGTCAACGCGATCAGTCTCATGTGCTGAAGCTGCGGATGCTGGTGGAGAAGCATCGCGAGCTCGTAGCCGCCCATATCCGGCAGTTCGATGTCGAGAAATATCACGGCTGGGCGGAACTCGACCGCGGCGCGCAACGCTCCTGCGGCGGATGCGACCACGCGTATTTCGCGCTTTCCGCACTCCCGCAGCACTCGTACGAGTGTCTGCGCCGAAGCCGCATCGTCATCGACGATCAGAATTCGCGCCATCTCCGTCGCGCCGAAAATGACCATACTAGCTCCCCGCCGGGACGCCATGCATCATCTGGCTCGGCTCCGGTGGGTCATCTGCCGCACTGCATCGTGCCCCGCCAGTCAGCCGGAGATTTTGGGTGGCTGTCGGGGATCAAAAAGCGCATGCTCTTTAGGCGTGGTTGAGACATACGCGCAATGGCCGATTATCCGCCGAGCAGGCGACGTGCGCCCGGGTATCTGCTCCGGGAAGTGCTGTCGCGAGCTCGAGCTCACGGCTCCGCTCGTGGCCTGTGCACGCCCGGCGGACGCGACGAAATCCTGGGCATCGACGCAGCGGCGAGGGTCGCGGCACGAGCTTTCGCGGCGCCTGCGTCGTGGTGGCTACCGACTTTCACCTGGCGAATGGCGAAACCGGCATTTCGGTCATTTCGGCGCTGCGCGATACGTTCGGCGCAGGTCTGAAAGCCGTGCTCATCACGGGAGACACATCAACTGCCGTGAAAGGGCTGATTTGCGACCCCCTGATGCGGATCGCGAGCAAACCCATCGAGGCTGACGAGCTTCTGAGGATCATGCGAGCGCTGCTCGCGGCCTGACCCTCGAACTGTGCCGGCAGTCCCTGGAGGTACCGGCGCGGGCGATCACTTCGACTGCAATGGTCGAGGATCCAAGACACGCGGCTCGAAGAGCCAAGGAACTGACACCCCGGGGATGTGAAACTCTGTTACCTACCGGAGGGCGGTCCGGAACTCTTTCCTTGGAGGCCCGCGTTTGAGCGGCCGTATCGCGACGCCTTCGCCGACCAGGGCTCCGAGAAAAATTCCCGAACCTTGGCGGCAATCTGCCGATCGGTCATCTTGTCCGCGGTCTCGACCGCGGCCACTCGTCCGCCGAGCTTGTTCCTGACGAGCCGCTTCCTCAGCTCGCCTTTCGCCTCCCCTGGCCCAAGAATGACGATGGCCTCGGCACTGCGCATCGCCGCGATCACGGCATCATAGTAGAT
>DAHUXV010000096.1 GCA_027306985.1 Gammaproteobacteria bacterium
GACGGACCGCCCCTGTCTGCCTACGCTACCATTGCCCGGCTGCATCCGTGCGCCGAGGCGTCATCGGCCGCGTCGCAGCACTCGCCCCCATGGGGCCATGAGCGCCGGCCCGCGCCCGGCCCGGCGGATGGCGCCTCGCGACCGGCCCCGGGCCGGCGGCATGCGGCGATCGAGGCCCCCTCTCGCGCCCGCACTGGCACCACCGGGCCGCACGGCGCTATTCTGCTCGGCCCAACCAGCAGCACGCGAAGGGTCTGCCCACCATGGGTGATTTCACCACTCTCATGGCCCGCGACGGCCATGAGCTCCAGGCCTATCTTGCCGCCCCGGCGGGACGCCCCCGCGGCGCCGTCGTGGTGCTGCAGGAGATCTTCGGTGTCAACCGCCACATCCGCGCCGTCACCGACGGCTTCGCGGCGGAAGGCTATACGGCGATCGCGCCGGCGCTCTTCGACCGGATCCGCCGCGGCATAGAGCTCGGCTACAGCGGTCCGGAGGTGGACGAGGGGCGCGGCTACATGCAGCAGCTGAACCCCGAGGAGACGATGAAGGACGTGGCGGCGGCCGCGGCGGTCGTCCGGCATTCCGGCCGCGTCGCTACCGTGGGCTACTGCTGGGGAGGCGCTCTCTCCTATCGCGCCGCCTGCGAGCTGCCCGTCGCGTGCGCGGTCGTCTACTACGGCAATCCGCGGGACACCGGCAAGACACCGCGGTGTCCGGTGATGTATCACTTCGGCTCCGCCGACAAGAGCATCCCTCCCGATCAGGTCGAGCGGCTCAAGGCCGCGCACACCGGCGGCATCTTCTACGTTTATGACGGTGCCGGGCACGGCTTCAACTGCGACCAGCGGCCGAGCTACGACGCGGCCGCCGCGGCTCTCGCCCGCCGCCGCACGCTCGATTTCCTCGCGAGCCGGCTGGGCGGCGAGAGCCGGACAGGCGCGGCCGGGGACCGGAACGAGGACCAGGAGACGGAGTGATGCTGAGATTGAGAGACGGCGCCCTGCTGCGTCAGCGGGCCTACGTCGACGGCGCCTGGGCGGACGCCGACGGCGGCGCGACGCGCGAGGTCCTCAACCCCGCGACGGGCGAGCGGATCGGCACGGTCCCTGACATGGGGGCGGCGGAAACGCGCCGCGCCATCGAGGCGGCGAAGAGAGCGTTCCCCGCCTGGGCCGCGAGCACCGCCAAGGAGCGCGCCGGCATACTGCGGCGCTGGTACGAGCTGATGATGGCCCATCAGGACGACCTCGCCGCGCTCATGACCGCCGAGCAGGGCAAGCCGCTCGCCGAGTCGCGGGGCGAGATCGCCTACGCGGCGGCCTTCATCGAGTGGTTCGCGGAGGAAGGCAAGCGCCTCTACGGCGATGTGATCCCGGGCCATCAGGCCGACAAGCGCATCCTCGTGCTGCGCCAGCCCGTGGGCGTGGTGGCGGCGATCACGCCCTGGAATTTCCCGGCGGCGATGATCACGCGCAAGGCCGGGCCCGCGCTCGCGGCCGGCTGCACCTTCGTCTGCAAGCCCGCGCTGCAGACCCCCTATTCCGCGCTCGCCATGGCCGAGCTCGCATCGCGCGCGGGCGTTCCCGCCGGCGTCCTCAACATCGTCACCGGCAGCGATGCCGCCGCCATCGGCGGCGAGATGACTTCCAACCCGATCGTGCGCAAGCTCACCTTCACCGGCTCCACGCAGGTCGGCAAGCGGCTGATGGCGCAGTGCGCGGGCACGCTCAAGAAGCTCTCGCTGGAGCTCGGCGGCAACGCGCCGTTCATCGTGTTCGACGACGCCGATCTCGATGCGGCGGTTGCCGGCGCGATGGCCAGCAAATACCGCAATACCGGCCAGACCTGCGTGTGCGCCAACCGCCTGCTGGTGCAAAGCGGAGTATACGAGGCGTTCACGCGCAAGCTGGTGGAGGCGGTCGGCAAGCTGCGCGTCGGCAACGGCCTGGAAGGCCCCACCGATCAGGGGCCGCTGATCGATCGCAACGCGCTCGCCAAGGTCGAGCAGCATATCGCCGACGCCGTGCAGAAGGGCGCCCGCATCGCCCACGGCGGCAAACCTCACGCCCTCGGCGGCACGTTCTTCCAGCCGACCGTGATCACCGAGGTGACCTCCGCGATGCGGGTCTTTAGGGAGGAGACGTTCGGGCCCGTGGCGCCGCTCTACCGCTTCGAGACCGAGGCGGACGCCATCGCCATGGCCAACGACACGGAATTCGGCCTGGCCGCTTATTTCTACACGCGCGACCTCGCGCGCTCCTGGCGCGTGGCGGAGGCCCTGGAGTACGGCATCGTCGGCCTCAACACCGGCATCATCTCCACGGAAGTCGCTCCCTTCGGCGGCGTCAAGGAGTCCGGCATGGGCCGCGAGGGCTCGAAATACGGCATCCTCGACTACACCGAGCTCAAGTACCTGTGCACGGGGCTTGGCTGAAGATTGAGGCGCCCCTGTGCCTATGGTTTATGCTTTAGGGTAACGCATGCGGTACATCAGCTCCCCTGACTTCCACCGCGACTCCGCCGAGCGGATCGGGATTCTGCTGGTCAACTCCGGCACGCCGGAGGCGCCGGAGCCGTGGGCGGTGCGGAGGTTTCTCAGGCGCATGCTCTCCGACCCGCGCGTGGTGGAGCTGCCGCGGGCCGCCTGGATGCCCATTCTCTACGGGCTCATCCTGCCGTTGCGGCCGAGGCGCGTGGCGGTCAAGTACCGCCGGATCTGGTCGCGCTCCGGCTCTCCCCTGCTCGAGCTCTCGCAGCGGCTGCGCGGCGAGCTGATGGGGACGCTCGCGCAGCGGATGCTGGCGCCGTTCTCGGTGGAGCTCGGCATGCTCTACGGCGAGCCCGCCGTGCCCCAGGCCCTTGCGCGCCTGCGCGAGTCGGGAGCCCAGCGCATCCTCGTGCTGCCGCTCTTTCCGCAGTATTGCGGCGCGACCACCGGCGCGGCCTACGACCGGGTGACCGCCGAGCTGCGGCGCTGGCGCTGGCTGCCGGAGCTGCGCTTCGTCGCCGAGTACCACGATCAGCCGGAATACATCGAGGCTCTGCGCGGCAGCGTGCTCGAGCACTGGCAGGCACACGGCCGCACGCGCCACCTGCTGATCTCCTTCCACGGCATTCCGGAGCGCAACTTCCACCGCGGCGACCCCTACTTCTGCAAGTGTCAGAAGACCGCGCGCCTGCTCGCCGAGGAGCTGATGCTGCGCGACGGCGAATGGAGCGTCAGCTTCCAGTCGCGCTTCGGCCCCGCCGGGTGGCTGAAACCCTACACGAGCGAGGTGCTCGCGCAGCTGCCGGGACGGGGTGTGCGCGACGTGACGGTGCTCTGCCCCGGGTTCGCGGTCGATTGCCTCGAGACGCTGGAGGAAATCGCCATCGAGAACCGCGACATCTTCCTGCGCTCCGGCGGGCAGCGCTTCGAATACGTGCCCGCTCTGAACGCGCGTGCCGAGCACGCTCGCTTCCTGGCGAGTCACATCGCGCGCCACTGCCAGGGATGGACGCAGGTGGAGTTGGGACTGCGGCCGACCGGCGCCGCGCGAGGCACGTCCGCCTGAGTCTGCTCGGCCGGTTTCTCGAGATCGCCATCCGCACGCCGGACATCCGCGCGTCGGTGGAATTCTACGAGCGGCTGGGATTCACGCAGGCCCGCACGGGCGATGTCTGGCCGCATCCCTACGGCGTCCTCACCGACGGGCGGGTGTGCCTCGGCCTGCACCAGGCACGCCTCGACTCTCCGGCGCTGACTTTCGTCCGGCGCGGCATCGCCGGCCATCTGGCCGCGCTCGCGAGCGCCGGCGTGGAGCTGTCGACCGTCAACATCGGCGGCGAGACATTCAACGAGGCCGGCTTTCGCGACCCGGCCGGCCAGCCGGTCAGGCTCCTCGAGGCGCGAACCTTCTCGCCCGCGGACCGCTCCGCTCTCGAGACGTCCCGCTGCGGCGGGTTCGGCTGGCTGAGCCTGCCGGCGGCGGACTTCGCGCCCGTGCGCACGTTCTGGGAGGCGCTCGGGCTGATCGGGGCCGACGAGCAGATGCAACCGTTTGCGCACCTGCCGCTGCGGGACGAGGGCCTCGAGCTCGCTCTGCACCGGCCGCGATTCTTCGCCGAGCCGCTGCTCGTGTTCCGCGATGCCGACATGGCGGCGCGCCTCGCCCGCCTGCGCGCGCTCGGCGTCGGCCCGCTGGAGCCGCCGCCGCGGGGGCTCGATGCACGAGCCAACGCGCTGCTCGCCGCACCCGAGGGCACCGTGCTGCTGCTGCTCGAGGGGCCGGGATCGGGTTAAGCTGTCCGGATGTCCATCCGAAACAGCCGCGAGCGCTGGGGCTCGCTCTCCCAGTTGCTGCACTGGCTCATCGTCGCCTTGATCGCCGTGCAGGCCGCGCTCGGCCTCACCGGCCTCGTGCTGCCGCTCGGCGTGGAGAAGCTGGCGGTCCTGGCCCGGCACAAGTCGATCGGCATCACCATTCTCGGGCTCGCCGTCCTGCGGCTCCTCTGGCGCGGGCTCAATCCGACTCCGCCGCTGCCGTCGAACCTGAAGCCCCATGAGCGGTTTCTCGCTCATTTCACGCATGTCGCGCTCTACGCGCTGCTCTTCGCCATGCCGCTCACCGGCTGGGTCATGTCATCGGCGCGCGGCTTCCCGGTGAGCTGGTTCAACCTGTACCAGCTTCCCGACCTCGTGCGCAAGAGCCCGACGCTGTACGACGCCATGGTGAGGACTCACGCCGTGCTGGCGATCGCGCTGGCGCTCATGCTGGTGCTGCACGTCGCGGGCGCGCTCAAGCATCACTTCGTGCTGAAGGACGACACTCTGCGGCGCATGCTGCCCTCCGGCCGAATCACGCTCGCGCTGCTCGTCGCGGCGGCGCTCGCGCCTTCCTCCGCGCGCGCCGCTGGCGCCGCCTACACTCTGATTCCGTCGCAGAGCTCCCTCACCTACACGTTCGTCCAGGCCGGCGCGCGCAATGATGGGCGCTTCAAGTCGTTCGCCGTCAGCTTCGACCCGGCCGCCGGCCGTCTGCAGGTCGTGATCGACATGCAGTCCTCCGACACCGGCGACCAACAGCGCAACGGGCTGCTGAACGGCAGTGACTTCTTCGACGTCGCGCAGTATCCGCAGGCGCG
>DAHUXV010000103.1 GCA_027306985.1 Gammaproteobacteria bacterium
CAGGGGCGCAAGGCGCTGGCGGCGGCGCAAGCGGACCGCACGCCCGCCAACCTGCACGAGTGGCGCAAGCAGACCAAGTACCTGTGGCACCAGCTGCAGCTCCTCGAGCCCCTATGGCCGGGAATGATCGGTGAGCTCGCCGATCAGGCCCACCAGCTCTCCGACTACCTCGGGGACGACCACGATCTCTCGGTGCTGCGCGACAAGGTCGTCGGGCTCGCAGAGGGTGTGGAGAAGTCCGAGCGCCGGGCCCTGATCCGGTTGATCGACGGCCGCCGCACCGAGCTTCGGGACAAGGCGATGGTGCTCGGCCACCGGCTCTACGAAGAAACCCCGGCGGACTTCGACGCGCGCTTCGCGCAGTACTGGCGAGACTGGCGACGCCATCGGTGACGGCTTGCCGCCAGCGAAGCCGCCCGCGCCCGCAGCAGGCTCACGAGGCCGACGAGGATCACCGCACCGGGGAGGGGAACGAGCGCCCCGCGCAGACTGAAGAAGCCCCGTCCCGCGCCTCCGCGCAGTAAGGGCGCCAGCAGAGGCCCTGCGAGCAGGGCGCCGAGGATGCCCGCCGCGCGGCTCACCACCGCGCCGGTCGGCGTCCGACCCATGGTCAGGCTGCCCAGATAGCCGATGACCACGCCGAGGCTCAGCCAGACGATGAAGGTCATGAGCGGTCGTCTCGAGCGAAGTTGTGCAGCATATCCGGGTCGGCCGAGCAGCCGTCGTGCCCGGCCGGGCCCACGTCTCAGCCCGCCTGCCCGGGGGTCCCTCCTGCCTGGAATTCAGGCAAACTGGCGTCCTCGAAGACCCAGGGCCTCGCCATCATGTGCGGAATCGTCGGCGCCATCGCGGAGCGGAATATCGTCCCCATTCTCATGGAGGGGCTGCGGCGCCTCGAGTACCGGGGCTACGACTCGGCCGGAATAGCGGTTCTCAGCGGCACCGGCCAACTCACCCGTCGGCGCACCGTCGGCAAGGTGCGCATGCTCGAGGAGGCGCTCGAGCGCTCCCCCGCAGTCGGAGCGATCGGCATCGCCCACACCCGGTGGGCGACCCACGGGGTGCCGAGCGAGCGCAACGCGCACCCGCACACCTCCCACGACGGCCTGGCGATAGTCCACAACGGCATCATCGAGAATCACGAGGAGCTGCGCGCGGAGCTCGAGGGGCGCGGCTACAAGTTTGCCTCGGAGACCGACACCGAGGTGGTGGCGCACCGCATCCACCACCACCTGGAGACGCTCGGCGATCTGTTCAAGGCGGTGCGCGCCACGGTGGCGGAGTTGGAAGGCGCCTACGCACTCGCGGTCGTGAGCGAGAAGGAGCCCGACCGCATGGTGGCCGCGCGCCAGGGCTGCCCGGTCGTCATCGGGCTCGGCGTGGAGGAGAACTTCGTCGCCTCGGACGTCGCCGCGCTGCTGCCGGTGACCCGCCGGTTCATGTTCCTGGAGGAAGGGGACGTGGCCGAGATCCGGCGCGGCTCGGTGCGCGTCATCAACGGTGAGGGCAACACCGCCGAGCGGCCGGTGCGCGAGAGCGAGCTCAACGCCGATGCGGCCGAGAAGGGCCAATACCGCCACTTCATGTTGAAGGAGATCCACGAGCAGCCGCGCGCCATTGCCGACACGCTGCAGGAGCGCGTCGCCAACGGACGCCTGCTCGAGGCCGCCTTCGGCCCCGCCGCGGCCGACGTATTCAAGCGGACTGCGGGCGTGCACATCGTGGCCTGCGGCACCAGCTTCCACGCCGCCGCGACCGTCCGCTACTTCATCGAGCAGATCTGCCGCATCCCCTGCGCCGTGGACATCGCGAGCGAGTACCGCTACCGCAATCCCCTGGTGCCGCCGGGCTCCCTCTTCGTCACCATCTCCCAGTCCGGCGAGACCGCCGATACGCTGGCGGCGTTGCGCCTGGCGAAGGAGTCGGGCTATCTCTCGACGCTCGCCATCTGCAACGTGCCGGAGAGCTCCCTCGTGCGGGAGTCGGATCTCGTCATGCTGACGCGCGCCGGCCCCGAGATCGGCGTCGCCTCCACCAAGGCCTTCACCACGCAGCTCGCCGCGCTCTCCATGCTGGTCATCGCCCTCGCCCGCCACCACGGCGCCGACGCCGAGCGCGAGCGCGGCCTGGTCACGCGGCTCGTCGAGCTGCCGTCGCTCATCGAGAAGACGCTGGCGCTCGACCCGGTGATCCACCGTCTCGCCGAGCGCTTCGCCGACAAGCACCACACCCTCTTCCTCGGCCGCGGTGCGCTGTACCCCATCGCCATGGAAGGCGCGCTGAAGCTCAAGGAAATCTCCTACATTCACGCGGAAAGCTACCCCGCCGGCGAGCTGAAGCACGGCCCGCTGGCGCTGGTCGACGCCGACATGCCCGTCATCGCCGTCGCGCCCAACAACGACCTGCTCGAGAAGCTGAAATCCAACCTGATGGAAGTGCGCGCCCGCGGCGGCGAGCTCATCGTATTCGCCGACCCCGAGGCGGGCATCAGGCCGAGCGATGGCGTCACGGTCATCGAGATGCCGAAGCACGTCACCTACTTCCAGGCCCCGGCCGTCTACACCATTCCCCTGCAGCTCCTCGCCTATCACGTCGCCATCCTCAAGGGCACGGACGTCGATCAGCCGCGGAACCTGGCGAAGAGCGTGACCGTGGAGTAGCCGTCCCTTAGAAACGGACAATAAAGTCATGATTTCGACAAATAGTCTTTCCAGAGGCCGAAAAGACAAATAGTCTTGCCCAGGCCTCGTAAATAAGGGGTCAAGGCGGCATTTTCCGCGGCCGATGTGAATTGCTACCTCGGGATCAAGGCTGGCTCCAAATGGCGGCCGACTTTAGGGGGCTCTGGACGGGCGCTAACCCTGCGTTCAACAAATAGTCCTTCCGTCGAAATGGGTAGAGCAATAAAGTCCTGTTTGGAGATACCCCGAGCGGCTTAAATTGCCGGGCCACGTTTCGTGCTAGGGGCACGCGCAGGCGCGAATTTGCGCGGGAGTTCCGCCACTCGCCGCTGTCTTGTGGCGGTGGGTCTCGTTCCGGCATCAGAACAGGGCAAGGGAACCGGCCGTGCACATCTTGGAGAAATCGCTACGGCCGGCCGTTATGGGGGGTGCCTTACGCTAACACACGAGGTCCGAAGCCAGACCATCCGCGTCTGTACTGCGCTCAGCTCCCGTCG
>DAHUXV010000118.1 GCA_027306985.1 Gammaproteobacteria bacterium
GGGCCATCCTCGTTGCTTCAACCGCCTGCATGCGCGTCGGCATGTTCGTCCTGACGATGGCGCGACGGCCGGCTCCTGGCGGGATTTTGCGGCAGCAGTTCCCTGACCGGCCGGGTTGGGACAGGGGAGCATCGTGGCACCGGGGCCCAAGACGGCCGTTCGCGGGACAGCGCCCTTTCAGCGATGAGGACATCCGGGCCAACAGCACGGTCGGCGCATGCCTTTTCGCATCTTGTCCAGGCCGACTTCCACGCGGCGGCTTCGGGTCTCGAGTCTCCCGGCGGACGTGACCCAGCCTATCCATTCACTGCGCGCGAGTGGGGTAATGCTCGCCCATACCTCCGCTACAGCTGCGTCGGATTCTATCGCCTCGCGAAAATCCGCAGGCATCCTGTGCACCGTGCCGGAAGCGATCGGTCGTCGAGCCATAGCCTTCGGAAGGCTTACAGGTCATGAACCGTTCCGCACTCGGGCGCCGAACCTCGTCCCACGGGTCGAGCGCCTACTGACACCACTTCAGGGCCTCGCTCAGGCGGCCGCCGGCCCACAGCGGTACGCACACGCCGGTCGTCCCGCGGCCGTTTCACGGGGCGCACCCTCCGCCCCGCGGAGGGGACACCTCTCCGGGCCGCCGGATGACTTGCTTCCGGACGGCGGGCTAGTGGGTAGCGGTGCGGACCTCGGAGCCGCCACTATCGCTCTGGGTGCGCACTTTGCTGTGGCGATAGCCGTAGAAGGCGTACACCAGCGTGCCGACGATCGTCCAGACGACCAGTCGGATCCAAGTGGCGGTACCTAGGAAGAGCATCATCGTGAAGCAGATGACCGCGCCCGAAATGCAGGTGAACCAGGGCCACGGCGCCTTGAAGGGGCGCGGCAGGTCCGGGCGCCTGTAACGCAGGATCAGCACGCCGAGGCAGACGGTGACGAAGGCTGCCAGCGTGCCGATCGACACCAGCTGCCCGAGGATCCCTACCGGAAAGAGGCCGCCGATGATGGCCGCCGCGACCCCGGTGATCACGGTGCCGACGGAAGGCGTGCGAAACCTCGGGTGCACCCGCCCGAAGAACTTCGGCAGCAGGCCATCCTGCGACATCGACAGGAAGATGCGGGCCTGCGCCAGGGTCATCACCAGCATGACCGAGGTCATTCCGGCGATAGCGCCGACATCGACCACGCCGCTCAGCCAGGCGTGCGGCTCATAGGTCGTGAGCGCGAGCGCGATCGGCGCGGCGACATCGAGCTTCTTGTAGCTGATCATGCCGGTGAGGATCACCGAGACGACCACGTAGAGGACGGTGCAGATGACGAGGCTCGCGAGGATGCCGATCGGCATGTCGCGCTGCGGATTCTTCGCTTCCTGCGCGGTGGTGGAGATCGCATCGAAGCCGATGTAGGCGAAGAAGATGACGCCCGCGGCCGCGAATATGCCGCTGATGCCGTAGACGCCCATGTGGCCGGCGTTCGGCGGAATGAAGGGGTGCCAGTTGTGAGGCTGGATGAAGCCGATGCCCAGGAAGATGAAGAGCAGCACCACCGCGACCTTGATGGTCACGATCACCGAGTTGAACGCCGAGGACTGCCTGATCCCGATGTAGCAGATGGTGGCGAGCACGGCCACGATGATCACCGCCGGCACGTTGAGGATCGCGCCCGTTTGCACCACCCGGAAGCTGTCGCCGGAGGCTTGCGCGAACGGAGCGTGCGAGAGCGCATACGGCAGGTGGATGCCGAAGAGGTCGAGGAAGTTGAGCAGGTACCCGGACCATCCCACCGAGACGGTCGCCACCGCGAACATGTACTCGAGGATGAGATTCCAGCCGATGAACCAGGCGATGCCCTCGCCGAGGGTCGCGTACGAATAGGAGTAAGCGCTGCCCGACACCGGAATCATGGCGGCGAACTCGGCATAGCAGAGTCCCGCGAATGCGCAGCCGATGCCGGCGATGATGAACGAGAGCGCCAACGCCGGCCCGGCGTGCTCGGCCGCGGCGGTGCCGGTCAGAACGAAAATGCCGGTACCGATGATCCCGCCGATACCGAGCAAGGTGAGCGCCGTGGCCGAGAGCGTGCGGTGCAATTGCTGCCCCGATGCGTCGGCTTCCTTGATGGCGGCGATCGATTTGGTGGCAAAAAGTTGGCTTCGCATGCGCCCGGACTCTACACAAGCGGTCCCGTCAAAGCCAGCAACGGCCCCGGCGGCGGACGCGCCGCGAACGCCGGTCAGCGCAAATCAGCGCCTATCGCTTCGCTGTCGAGAGCGGGCGTGGACGCGGGTGCCGCGCCCCGGGCAGGAAGCCGGGAGCCGGCGCTTCGTGCTAGCTCGTGCGCAGGCTGTCGGGCACGTGCGGTGCGAAGAGCTCGAGCAAAGCCGCGTACACCTTGGGCGTGCCTGCGATCACGTCCCCGCCCTGGTGGTACTCGGCCCCCGTGAGCGTGCCGATGCGGCCGCCGGCCTCCTGGATGAGGAGCGTTCCGGCCGCCGTGTCCCAGGGCGAGAGCCCGATCTCCCAGAACCCGTCGATCCTGCCCGCCGCGACATAAGCCAGATCGAGCGCCGCGGCGCCGGGGCGGCGCACTCCCGCAGTGCTCTGCATCGCCGCCTTCAGCATCGCGAGATAGGCGTCGATGTAGCTCGTATTCGCGCGGAATGGGAAGCCCGTGCCGATGAGAGCGCCCTCGAGCGTGCGCTGCTTGCTGACCCGTATGCGGCGGTTGTCGAGGTGCGCGCCGCCGCCGCGGGTCGCGGTGAACAGTTCCTGGCGCATGGGATCGTAGACCACCGCGTGCTCGAGCCGGCCCTTCTGCTGGCAGGCGATGGACACGGCGAAAGTCGGGAATCCATGCAGGAAGTTGGTCGTGCCGTCGAGCGGATCGATGATCCAGACGGTGTCGTGCTCGCCGCTGCGGCCACTCTCCTCGGCGAGCACCGCGTGATCGGGATAGTGGCGGCGGATGATGCCGATGATCTCCTGCTCCGCGTTGCGGTCGACCTCGCTGACGAAGTCGTTTCGCCCCTTGGAGGTGATCGTGAGCGACTCCAGCCGGTTCAAGCTGCGGACGATGACCTCGCCGGCGCGGCGCGCGGCACGGATGCCGATATTGAGAAGCGGATGCACGGCGCGTAGGGTAGCAGATCGCCATGGATCAACC
>DAHUXV010000121.1 GCA_027306985.1 Gammaproteobacteria bacterium
CGGGAGCTCGAGGCCGCCAAGGCCTGCATCGGCGTCGTGCCGCAGGAGCTCAACTTCAACATGTTCGAGTCTCCCGAGACCATCGTGGTCAACCAGGCCGGCTTCTACGGCATCCCGCGCGCCGAAGCCCGGCGCCGCGCCGAGCGCTACCTGAAGCAGCTGCAGCTCTGGGACAAGCGGGACAAGGCCTCGCGCAGCCTCTCGGGCGGCATGAAGCGGCGGCTGATGATCGCCCGCGCGCTGATGCACGAGCCGCGGCTCCTCATCCTCGATGAGCCGACCGCCGGCGTCGACATCGAGATCCGCCGCTCCATGTGGGATTTCCTGCGGCAGATCAACCGCGGCGGCACGACCATCATCCTGACCACGCACTATCTCGAGGAGGCGGAGACCCTCTGCCGCAACATCGCCATCATCGATGGCGGCCGCATCGTCGAGCGCGACCGCATGAGCAGCCTGCTGCGGCGCCTGCACACCGAGACCTTCGTGCTCAACGCCAGCGCGCCGCTCGCCGCGGCGCCGCGGCTCGAGGGCTATCCGGTGCGCCTCACCGACGACCACACCCTCGAGGTCGAGGTCTCCAACGAGCAGAATCTCAACGATCTCTTCGGGCGTCTCTCGCAGCTCGGCATCCAGGTGGTGAGCATGCGCAACAAGGTCAATCGCCTGGAGGAAATATTCATGCGCCTCGTCGATAAGGGAGTCGCGGCATGAGCACGCTGGCCGAGAGCGCCGCCGCGCAGCCGATGCGGCTCGGCCTGGTCCGCTGGATCGGCTACAGGACCATCGTCCGGCGCGAGTACCAGCGGATCATCCGCATCTGGACCCAGACCGTGCTGCCGTCGGCGGTGACGCAGGCGCTCTACTTCGCGATCTTCGGCGGCCTGCTCGGCAGCCGCGTCGGGCCGATGGCCGGCTTCGGCTACATGCAGTACATCGCCCCCGGTCTGATCATGATGGCCATCAACATCAACTCCTACTCCAACGTCGTCTCGTCCTTTTACGGCGCAAAATGGGGCAAGCACGTGGAGGAGCTGCTGGTCTCGCCGCTTCCCAGCTGGCTGATCGTCTCCGGCTACGTCACCGGAGGCCTCGTGCGCGGGCTGCTCGTCGGCCTCGCCGTGACCGCCGTGTCGCTGCTGTTCACGGATCTTCATGTGCACCATCCGCTCATCATCGCGGGCGCGGCGATTCTCACCTCGATGACCTTCGCCCTGGGCGGCTTCCTCAATGCGCTCTTCGCCAGGAATTTCGATCAGGTCAACATCGTCCCGACGTTCGTGCTGACGCCGCTCAATTACTTCGGCGGCGTCTTCTACTCGGTGGCGCTGTTGCCGCACTGGGCGCAGGCGATCTCGTACTTCAACCCGATCCTGTACATGATCAACGCCTTCCGCTACGGCTTCCTCGGCGTCTCCGACGTCAGCATCGGCGTCGCGTTCGCCATCATGGGGGGCGCGGCCGTCGCGCTCTTCGTCGTGGCGATCGTGCTGATGGAGCGCGGCTCCGGGATTCGGGAATGAAGCGTGTGCCGGCCCCCGCGGCGCAGGGGCGAGGCCCGGGAAGGGCGGCGTAATGAGGCCGCGGATTGCGCTCGTCAGCGCGCGCGCCGCGCGCCACCTCGATGAGGATCTGGCGCCGCTCATCGCGGCGCTCGAGGAGGCCGGTGCCGATGCGGCCGTGGCCGATTGGGACGATCCCGGTGTCGACTGGGCCGCATTCCAGCTCGCGCTGCTGCGCTCGACCTGGGACTACACGCAGCGCCTCGCCGAGTTTCTCGCGTGGGCCGACCGCACCACGGCGCTCACGCGCCTGGAGAATCCCCCTGCCGTCATCCGCTGGAATACCGACAAGCACTACCTCCGCGATCTCGTGCGCGCGGGCGTCCCCTGCGTGCCGACGCGGTTCGTCGAGCCCGGCGAGCGGGCGCGGCACGCTCTCGATGGCTTTCTGCGGGAAGAGCGCCCGGCCGAGTGGGTCGTGAAGCCGGCGGTCGGCGCGGGCTCGCGCGACGCGGCGCGCTACGCGCGCGGCGAGGAGGGGCCGGCCGCCGATCACGTGGAGCGGCTCCTTCGCGGCGGCCGCAGCGTGCTGCTGCAGCCGTATCTGGAGCGGGTGGACAGCGAAGGCGAAAGCGCCCTCATCTACCTGGGCGGCCGGTTCAGCCATGCGATCCGCAAGGGCCCGTTGCTGCGCCGCGGGACCTCTCCGACATCGGCGCTGTTCGCGCAGGAGCACATCACCCCGCGCACGCCCGCCCCCGAGGAGCTGCAGGTCGCGGAGCGCGCGCTGGCGGCACTGCCGTTTGCGATGCCTCTTTATGCGCGGGTCGATCTCATCGGGTCCGGCAACGGCCCGCCCTGCCTGCTCGAGCTCGAGCTCACCGAGCCGTCGCTCTTTTTCGCGCATGCCCCGGGCGCGGCGGGTCGGCTCGCGGCGCTGCTGTGCGCGCAGCGAGCCGCCGCTTCGGGCTGACATAACGGCTCACATCGCCTCTCCCGCCTGCCGCCGCCGTCACGGACCGAGGCGGCCGCGAGTGGCCCCGGGCCCGCCGGTCAGTTGTGCTGCCACTTGCCGTTGCTGTCGCGGTAGTACCAGCCGGCCTGGCGCGCGTGCGCCATCCAGCGTCTCGCGAACACGTTGCGGATGTCGGCGGCCCATTGCGGATGCCCGTTCGCCTTCGCGACTTCCTCGTAGAGCATCGACAGGGCGCGGTTCTGCTGTGCGACCAGCCGCAGGAGCGTCGCGCGTTGCGCCAGGGGCACCGAGCTCGGATCGCGCACGGCGATCCTTCCCTCCGCCGTCATGCCGACCGCGCCCGCTACGAAGAACGGCTTCAGATGCTGAAACCGCTGATGCATGGAGGCGATGATGGCGCGGATCTGCGGCGTCGAGATGTTGAGGTTGGCCTGCTCCTGCGCGGCGGCCGCCGGCACGAGCAGGTCGAGAGCGCGGCCGGTGGCGGCGAGCAGGGCCGATCCCGAGGCGGCGAATATCCCGCGATCCGCGGAGGGCGGCTGCGCCGCCGGCGCGGTCTGCGAGCCTGATTGCGAGCCCTGCGCCGGCGAGCCCGTGCCACCGGTGACCTGGTCGATGATCCGGTCGGCGGCCTTCTGCGCCTCGGCGGCGGGGAAGTACACGTTGACCGTGACGCAGCCGGCCAGCACAGCGAGCGCCAGGAGGCTGGTGAGGCCGGTAACGGTAATGGCTCGTTTCATCAGAGATCTCCGGTTGCGGCCCCTATTTTGGCACCGGCCGCTGAATCACGCCTTAATATCGTCCATGGGGTCAAAGTCGCCTGCGGCGCTTTGCCCGAGCTCTCTTCGGCTCGACCGATCTGCGCGGGCGCAGGAGCGGCCTGCGCCCGC
>DAHUXV010000181.1 GCA_027306985.1 Gammaproteobacteria bacterium
AGCCCATCACCACTTCTTCCGGGGCGTTGACGAAGTAGCCCTGGATGTACTGCACGCCGAGCTGCCACAGCACGGCCATGGTGTTGGCGTCCTCGACGCGCTCCGCGATGGTGTTGATGTTGTGCTTGCCAGCCGACTCGACCAGTGCGCGCACGCGCTGCTGCAGCTGCGCGTCGCGGGCCAGCGCCTGGACCAGCGCGCCGTCGACCTTGATGTAATCGAGCGGCACCGACTCCAGCAGCCCATGGCTGTCGCGGCCGGAGCCGAAGCTCTCGAGCGCGAAACGGAAGCCGCGCTGGCGCAGCTCGCCGGCGAGGATCCGCACCTGCGGCAAGCCCGACGCCACTTCCTCGGTCACCTGGAAACAGACATGCTGCGGCGCGGCGCGCGTCGAGCGCACGTGTCCGTCCAGCCATTCGACGAAGGTTGCATCCCGGGCGGTGTCCTTCGACAGCCGCACGAAGAGGCACTGCGGACGCCGCTGCGCGGCGAAGGAGAGGGACGCGCCGACGACCCAGCGGTCGATGTTCTTCAGCAGATCGTTGCGCTCCGCCGCGGCCATGAACTCCGCGGGCAGCACTTCCTTGCCCTGCTGATCGATCATGCGGACCAATACGTCCCACATCTGCGGGTCCTCGCCCTGCAGGCTCGCCACCGGCTGCTGCGCCAGCCGGAAGCGGTTCTCCATGAGCGCCGACTTGATGTGCTTGACCCAGACCTGATCGTACGACTGGACCCGGTTCTCGACGTCGGTGCGGCCCGAAGTCAGCACCTGGTTGCCGCCCTGCTTGACGCCCTTGGCGCATGCCTCCATGGCATCCGCCACGATGGCGTCGAGCTTGGGCGCGCTCGGCGGCACGAGGGACAGGGCGACCGTGCAGGTCACCGCGACGGTCCGGTCGTTGACACGCATCACGTGCTTCTGCACGCGCGCCTGAAGTTGCTTGCCCCACGCGTGGATATCGTTCTCATTGCCGCGCTCGAGCAACGCGAGGAAGCGCACGCCGCCGAACCGCCCGACGATCTCGTTGGGATAGAGCGTCTCTTTCAGGAGCGCCGCGATTCCCATGAGCACGTCCTCGCTCGCCGTGGCGCCGATATCGCGCTCCACGGCAGCGAACCTGTCGAGCTTCACCAGCGCCAGGCATCGCATGCCGCCCGGGCTCGGGGCGGCCAGGCGCGCCTGCAGCGCCTCCATCAGCTCGCGCCGGTGCAGGAACCCGGTCGTATGGTCCGAATGGACCGCCTGACTCAGCTCCTCGACGAGCTTCTGCTCGTCGCGCACTTTGGCGGGCACGACCAGCCGCACGCTGGGCTCTCCCTCATGGTCGCCCAATGCGAGCACGATCTCCACCGGCATCGTCTTGCCGCTGCGCAGCACGGCGGTCGCCTTGAGCGTGTGCTCGCTCCAGCGCCCCTGCAGGCAGGCGGCCAGCGCACCTTTGAGCGCGGGCTGTGTCGCCTCATCGAAGAGGTCCATCACCGGCAGGCCGACCAGGGAGTCCTCGATCCCGAAAAGCTCGAGCCAGGCCGGGTTGGCATCGATGACGATGCCTTCCTGAACCTGCACGATGGCATCGTTGGAGCGCTGCAGCACGCTCTCGAGCTGATTGCGCGCGTCGTGAGCGGATTTGACGGTGGAGGTGAGCGCACGCTCCAGCCTGAAGGCGCGCAGCTCGCGCGCCATGACCGCCGCCAGGCGGACGGGATTGGCGAGGGAAACGACATCCCGCGCGCCAGCCGACATCGCATCGGCGATGACGCCTTCGTCCACCGTCTCCGCGACCAGCACCACCGGCACGGTGGGCGCGACCTGGTCGCGCACCTCGATGATGCTCCTGAGCTCTCCCCCCGGCCCCGCGACGTGGAGCAGCAGCTCCGGATTGATCTGCGGCAGGGCGTCCGGCAGGTCGCCCAGCGCGGGAATCCACGTGCAGTGCACCGGATGCCCGGCGCGGCGCAGGATGCTGTTGATCGCCTCGACCGGATCCCGGGCGGGAGAAAGTACGATGAGCGGAACCGCGTTCTGCTCGGTCAAGGCGTTCTCCGGAAGGGCGGTCGGTCTGGGATGGGGGACCCGGGGAAAAATTCTAGCACCGGGCCGGCTCCTCGCCGATTGTCCCGTGTCTCAGATCGTGGCGCCCAGGCCGACTTTCGATGCTGCGCCGGGCATCTCGCGCACGAGCCGCGGGACGAGGTAGCCCGGCAATCTCGCGGCGAGCTGACCGGCGAGGGCCCGTGCGCGATCGTCGGGAACCGAGAAATGCGCGGCGCCCTTGACTCGATCGAGCGCATGCAGGTAGTAGGGCAGGACCCCGGCATCGAAGAGCCGAAGCGACAGCTGCGAGAGCGCCTCGATGTCGTCATTGACGCCCGCGAGCAGAACCGACTGGTTGAGGAGCGTGATGCCGGTGGCGCGCAGGCGGGCGCACGCGGCGGCCAGCTCCGCGTCGAGCTCGTTGGGGTGGTTGATGTGGAGCACGAAGACGATCGGCAGCGCGCTGCGGCGCAGCCATCGCATCAGTCCCTCATCGACTCGCGAGGGCAGCACGACGGGCTGGCGGGTGTGCACCCGAATGCGGCGCACGTGCGGGATCGCGGCGAGGGCGCCGGTCAGGGTCTCGAGGCGCGCATTGCTCAACGACAGCGGATCCCCGCCGCTCAGTATGATTTCCTCGAGCGAGGCGTCCGCGGCGATCTCGGCCAGCGCCTCGCTCCAGCGCGGCGCGGCGCCGCTTTGCTGCGCATACGGGAACTCCCGGCGGAAGCAGTAGCGGCAGTGCACGGCGCAGGCCGCAGTCGCGATGAGAAGCGCGCGGCCGCGGTATTTCTGCAGTAGCGCGGGCGCGCGCACCGCGCCGCGCTCGCCGACCGGATCGGCGACATAGCTCGCAGTGTCGGCCAGCTCCGCCGAGACCGGCAAAACCTGGCGCAGAAGCGGATCGTTTGGATCGCCGCGGCGCATGCGCGCGACGAAGGAGCGCGGCACACGTAGCGGAAAGCCGGCGCCGGCGGCCGTCGCGCCGCTGAGCGTCCGCGGATCGAGGTCGAGCGCCGCGGCGAGCGCCTCGGGGCTCGTGATCGCCTCTGCGAGCTCCTGCTGCCACGTGCAGGGCTCGAGCTGGCGCGGCTTGACCGATCCGGCTATCATGCTCGTTTGCGAGCGGCGCACCTGAAGCCGGTGCGTGCGACGGCGCGGCGGCCGAAGGCCGCGGGCGTGCGTCGGATGAGAGTCCATGCAGTGGCCTCCGATTGGAACGTCAATCGCATAATCCGTGGAGTCTCCAAGCTGTTCGGCGGACAAACCCCCGTTCAGGGCGGGGAAGACGTTGAACGCGGCCCTCAATGGGAGAGCGAGCTACGCGGGTGGCCCCTCGGGGTCGCCCCCTATCCGCGGGCTGCGGATTTTGGACCTCCAGCCCCGAGAAATAAATGGCCAGCTACACCACCAGCGAGATCCGCTCCGGTCTCAAAGTCCTGCTCGACGGCGACCCGTACTCCGTGGTCGAGAACGAGTTCGTCAAGCCCGGCAAGGGCCAGGCCTTCAACCGCATCAAGGTGCGCAACCTCAAGACCGGCCGCACCATCGAGCGTACCTTCAAGTCGGGCGACTCGCTGGAGGCTGCCGACGTCGTCGACACGGAGATGCAGTACCTCTACCAGGACGGGGATTTCTACCACTTCATGGTGCCGGACAGCTTCGAGCAGTACACGGCCGGCAAGGGCGCGGTGGGTGAGAACGCCCAGTGGCTCAAGGATGGCCTAGTCTGCATCGTCACGCTCTGGAACAACGAGCCGCTGGTGGTGACCCCGCCCGCGCACGTGGAGCTCAAGATCGTGGAGACCGACCCGGGCCTGAGGGGCGACACCGCCACGGGCGGCCAGAAGCCGGCCAAGATGGAGAGCGGTGCGGTCGTGCGGGTACCCCTCTTCATCAACGAGGGCGAGGTCATCCGCATCGATACGCGTACCGGCCAGTACGTCTCGCGCGCCAAGGCCTGAGGCTAACGCAGCTCCCCGAGCCGGCTCGCCACCACGAATAGCGCGGCGAGCCGCTCCAGCCCGCGCGCATCGGCCTCATCGAACCGCGCAATGCGGGTACTGTCGAGGTCCAGGACGCCAACGAGGCGGTCTGCCGCGATCAGCGGCACCACGACCTCCGATTGCGATGCCGAATCGCAGGCGATGTGTCCGGGAAAGGCATTCACGTCCGGCACGACGATCGTTTCGCGCCGCGCCGCTGCGGCTCCGCACACGCCGCGGCCGAGGGCGATGCGCACGCACGCGGGCTTGCCCTGGAAGGGCCCGACCACCAGCTCACCCCCGCGCAGGAAATAGAAGCCCGCCCAGCTCACCTCCGGCAGCACCTCGAAGATGAGGGCGGCGGTGTTGGCGGCGTTGGCGATCGGGTCGGGCTCGCCGGCGAGGAGCCCTTGAAGCTGCGCCGCCAGCTGCTCGTACCCGGCACGCTTGTCGGTGAAGTCGTATGCGTGGCTGCTGTAGGTCATGGCGGCTCCGGTCAGGCTCGCTCGACGGGAAAGGGCAGGATGTCATCGATGCGCTCCGCGCCGGCCGCCAGCATGAGGGTGCGGTCAAAGCCGAGCGCGACGCCGCAGCAGTCCGGCATTCCGGCCGCGAGCGCCGCGAGCAGCCGCTCGTCGACCGCGGCTGCCGCGAGGCCGAGCCGGCGGCGCTCCTCGATGTCCTGCTCGAAGCGCCTGCGCTGCTCGGGAGCGCAGGTCAGCTCGTGGAAGCCGTTGGCCAGCTCGATGCCGTCGCAGTAAAGCTCGAAGCGCTGCGCGGCGCGCGGATCCTGCGGGTCGAGCCGGGCGAGCGCCGCCTGACTCGCGGGATAGCCGTGCACGAAGGTCAATCCCACTGGCCGTCCTGGCCGGGCGCTCGCCTCCTCAGTCGGCTCGCCCTCGCCGAGCCGTGGCCCGACGACCGTGCCCATCAGGAGCTCGAGCAGCTCGTCGCGGTCGGTCGCCGCGCCGTCGAATCCCGCCCGGCGCGCGTGCGCCGCGAGCTCGGCGAGCGGCGCCGTGAACGGATCGAGCGCGAGCGCCTGCAGGAACGCCTCGCGATAGCTCACCCGTGCGCTCGCCCGCGCGGCGCCCGATGCATCGAGGAGCTCCCGCACCAGCGCCTCGACCTCGCTCATGAGCGCATCGAGGGTGACGCCCACGCGATACCATTCGACGAGTGTGAACTCGGCATTGTGCAGCCGGCCGCGCTCGAGCGCGCGCACGACGTGACAGACCTGATAGATGTCGCCCGCCCCCGCGGCGAGCAGGCGCTTCATGGCGTATTCCGGCGAGGTGTGGAGGAAGTAGGGGCGGTGTCCGGTTTGCGCGGGGCCGGCCTCCTCGAGCATCACCCGTGCAGAGTGGATGTGCACGTCGGTCACCGGGGCGTTGACCACGATCGGCGTGTCCACTTCCAGCACGCCGCGGGCGGCGAAGAAGGCGCGGGTGCGCGCCAGCAGCGCGGCGCGCAGCTCCAGCATCCGCCGCGAGGCGGTGGGCCGCCAGTCCACCGCGCCTGTCATGGCGACCGAAGCCGTGCGAGGGTCTGGCCGACGCGCACGGGCGAGCCCGGCTGCAGCGCGGGCAGCCAATCCGCCTTTCCGGGCGGCAACAGCAGGATGACGGTCGAGCCCATGTTGAATCGGCCGAGCTCGGCGCCCCGCTCGAGCCGTCGCGGCGCCCGGCCGGTGTCGAGCGGCAGCGCCGTCGCGCGGCGCGGGCTGCAGGGCGTCACCTCGCCATGCCAGACGGTGGCGATGCTGCCCACGAAGAGCGCGCCGACGAGCGCCAGCGCAAAGGCGAGCGAGCCTTCCTCGAACGTGCAGACGACCCGCTCGTTGCGCGCGAAGAGTCCGGGCACCGCCGCCGCGGTCACGGCGTTCACACTGAAGAGCTTTCCGGGAATGAACCACGCCCCGCGCAGGCTCCCGGCCGCCGGCATGTGGATGCGGTGATAGTTGTAGGGGGCCAGGTAGAGCGTTGCGAACGAGCCGCCGGCGAAGCGCTCCGGCCAGGCGCCGGCACCCCCGAGCAGGGCTGCCACGGAATAGCGGCGGCCTTTCGCCTGCAGCATCGTGGCGCCATCGAGCTGTCCGATCTGACTCACGGTCCCGTCGACCGGCGAGACGAGCACGGCTGGATCGGGATCGCTCGGACGGGAGCCGGGCCGCAGGCTTCGCGTGAAGAAGGCGTTGAAGCTCGGATAGTCGCGCGGCTCGGGGTCGGCGGCGTCGCTCATGTCGGGGCGAAAATGCCGCACGAACGAGCCGATCAGCGCATTCCTGAGCGGCTTCAGGCGCGAGCGGGCCAGCCGGTGGACCTGCCGCGAGAGGAAGTGTTGCGGCAGCAGATACTGCATCGCGACGAAGAGGCGCGCGCGCAGCGTCGGCGAATCTTTGGGTACGGCGGCGGTATCCATGTGTGTCAGGCCGCGTCGCGCAGCTCTGGGGCCACGCGCCGCAGCGATTGCGAGAGCCGCCGCGCGTGGAAGGGCGCGGTGAAGACGCCGACCTCCCGGGCGCGGGAGTCGAGCAATATGATCGCCAGCGTGTGGTCGAAGTCGTATCCGCCCCCCGGCAGGTCGATGCGTCCGGCCGCGATCCCGAGGCTGGCCTCGAGCCGGCGGAGCTCGGCGGGCTTGCCGGTGAGTCCGAGGAAGGCGGAGTCGAGCTGCCGCAGATACGCGGCGAGGATCGGCGGAGTGTCGCGCTTCGGGTCTATCGTGACGAAGAGCACCCGCAACCCCGGCACGGGCGCCTGCTTCTCGACCCGCGCGAGCGCGGCGAGCGTGTCCGGACACTCGTCCGGGCAGTGGGTGAACCCGAAGTACATCAGCGTCGGATGACCGCGAAGGTCGGCGCGGCTGAAGGGGCGTCCCCGGCTGTCGATCAGGTGGAAGTCGGTAATGGTCCTGGCGTCCGCCAGCCACGTGCCGCTTGCAAGCACCGGCGGGGAGCTGTCAACTTGCGCGGCCAGCAGAAAGCCCGCGAGCGCGGCGCAGAGGGCGCCGAGGCCGACGAGGATCCAGAAGAGTCGAAGAGTCATGGCAGAATTATCACACACGAACGGCGGCCGGCGTTCTCGCGGGCGGCGGGCCCCTGCCGCCGCAGAGACTCGCGCGCGCGGCGCCGCCAGGAAGAGCAAGCCCACCGTTCTCGCCCTCATCGACCGCGGCGCGCGCCGCCTGCGCCGCGCAGGCGTTTTCTTCGGACACGGCACCGACAACGCCCGCGACGACTCCGCGGCCCTGGTGCTGCACGCCCTGGGGCTGCCGCACGGTGGCGATCGGGCGATCTATGCGCGGCGCGTCGGCAGCCGGGACGTCCAGCGCGTCGGCGATCTCATAGCGCGGCGCATCGAGGAGCGGATTCCCGCGGTGTATCTCACCGGCGAGACCTGGTTCGCGGGACTGCCGTTTCACGTCGACCGGCGGGCGCTCATCCCCCGATCGCCGATCGCCGAGCTCATCGAGAGGCGGTTCAGCCCCTGGATCGATCCCGCCCGGGTGCGCCGCATCCTGGACATCGGCACCGGGTCGGGCTGCATCGCCGTCGCCTGCGCCAAGGCACTGCCGCGGGCCCGCGTCGATGCGGTGGACATCTCGCCGGAGGCGCTGGAAGTCGCCGCCATCAACGTCCGCCGCCACCGTCTCGGGCGCCGCGTACGCCTCGTCCGGTCCGATCATTTCAGCGCCCTGGCGGGCGAGCGCTACGATATCATCGTCGCCAATCCGCCCTACGTGGGGCGGCGGGAGATGTCGGGACTGCCGCCCGAGTATCGCCACGAGCCGCCCATCGCGCTCGCCGCGGGCCGCGACGGCCTCGATTCCGTGCGGGTGATCCTGCGGGAAGCGGCCGCGCACCTTCGCCCGTGCGGACTGCTCGTCGTCGAGGTCGGCAACACCGAGACGGCCGTGCGGCGGGCGTTCCGGCGCCTTCCCTTCCTCTGGCTGGAATTCGAGCGCGGCGGCGGCGGGGTATTCCTGCTCACCCATGAAGCGCTGGATCCGGGCTCCTGCCCGGCCCAGCGCGGCGGCGGCCAGGAGCGCGGTCTTTGCCCGCCGCCTCCGCCACCTGCGGCGGCGGGGCACGTCCCTGTGCCTGGAAAGAGAGGAGGCCGCAAGGCCACTGGGTGATCGGCATGTCAGGCAACACCATCGGCAGACTCTTCACGGTCACGAGCTTCGGGGAAAGCCACGGACCGGCGCTCGGCTGCATCGTCGACGGCTGCCCGCCCGGCCTCCCGCTGGCGGAGGAGGACATCCAGCAGGATGTCGATCGCCGCCGCACCGGTACCTCGAAGTTCGTGAGCCAGCGCAGCGAGGCCGACCAGGTGCGGATCCTCTCGGGCGTATTCGAAGGGCACACCACCGGCACCCCGATCGGGCTCCTCATCGAGAATACCGATGCGCGCTCGCGCGATTACGAGAAGATCAAGGATCGCTTCCGGCCGGGTCACGCCGACTACACCTATCAGCAGAAGTACGGGCTGCGCGACTATCGCGGCGGCGGCCGCTCGTCCGCGCGCGAGACGGTGATGCGGGTCGCGGCGGGCGCGATCGCGCGCAAATATCTGGCGGCGCGCCTGGGCGTCAGGATCCACGGCTATCTGAGTCAGGTCGGCGCGCTGACCCTCGAGGCGCGCGATCCGGCGTTCGCGTACCAGAACCCCTTCTTCTGTCCCGACCCGTCGCGGATGGAGGAGCTCGAGGCGCTGATCTGGAAGCTGCGCTCGGAGGGGGACTCGATCGGCGCGCGGGTGACCGTCATCGCCGCGGGGGTGCCGCCCGGACTCGGTGAGCCGGTCTTCGGACGGCTGGATGCCGACATCGCCGCCGCGCTCATGGGCATCAACGCCGTCAAGGCGGTCGAGATCGGAGCGGGCGCGGCCGCGGTAGCCCAGCGGGGCAGCGAGCATCGCGATGAGCTCACACCCCAGGGATTCGCCAGCAACCATGCGGGCGGAATCCTGGGCGGGATCTCCTCCGGCCAGGACATCGTGGCGCATCTCACCCTGAAGCCGACCTCCAGCATCCAGGTGCCCGGGCGGACGATCGACCTCGCCGGGCAGCCGGTGCAGATCGTCACGACCGGCCGCCACGACCCCTGTGTGGGCCTGCGGGCCACCCCGATCGCCGAGGCCATGCTCGCGATCGTGCTCCTGGACCACTACCTGCGCCACCGCGCCCAGAATGCCGATGTCCGCTCGAATACCCCGGACATTACCCGACGGTGATCGCCGACACAGTTTATGTCTTGCGGATACGGGAATATTCCGCCACCGACGATAGGACTTAACTCAGCTTATGGGTCGCGCTTGCCTGTTCAGTCATTTCGTGCAGCGGTCGCTTTGGCTTTCCGCCCAATTAAGTTATATTGCCGTCTCTTTCGGATGAGCCTGCCCAGATGCAGCCATCCATTTGTTTTTACAATGTATTCCACTCATTGATGCCTTCCGGGGTGTCGTAATGGTCGCCAAACGCTCAAGCCGGGCGGTGGCGTTGCTGCTGGTTGTGCCTTCAGCAGCGTTCGCCCTCGGTCTCGGGGACATCCGTCTCCTCTCTCCCCTCGGTCAGCCGCTCAAGGCGCGGATCGGGCTGCTCGACGCCACGCC
>DAHUXV010000161.1 GCA_027306985.1 Gammaproteobacteria bacterium
CGCGCTGCGGCACAGCGGCGCCCTTCCCGGGGACCTGGTCGCCGTGCTCGGAGTGGGCGGTCTCGGCCACCTCGGAATCCAGTTTGCGAGCCGGTTCGGGTACCGCGTCGCCGCCATCGGCCGCGGGCCCGAGGACGGACCTCTGGCGAGGAAGCTCGGCGCCAGCTTTTACATCGACAGCAGGGCGGAGGGTGCCGCGCAAGCGCTTCGGCGGCAGGGCGGCGCCCAGGTCATCCTCGCGACCGCCCCGAGCGCGAAGGCGATGTCGGATGTGATCGATGGTCTCGGTCCCAATGGCAGGCTCGTCGTGCTCGGCGCGGCCGCCGAGCCGATACAGGTCACGCCGATGCAGCTGATACAGGGCAGCCGGACGATCCAAGGCTGGGCGTCGGGCACTCCCACCGACTCGGAGGACACGCTGAGATTCGCGGAGCTGTCGGGCGTGCGCCCCATGATCGAGACCTATCCGCTGGAGAAGGCCGCGGAAGGCTATGCCCGAATGATGAGCGGCAAGGCCGAGTTTCGCGTGGTGCTGACGACCTGAGCGCGGGCTCGTGAGCCTGGGCCCGGAGCCGGGGGGCGCGAGTCCCCGGCGGCGGCGGACGAGGCGGCCGCGATCGCCTCGCGCCCCGCTGACGATTCGGATTATAGTATTCAAATGCGCTACGTCTTCGCTCCGCCGCCCCATCCGGCCGTGCGGATCGTCGGTTCGACCGGCTGGTTTCCGGTGCACCGCATCTATTGCGTCGGCCGCAACTACGCGGATCACGCGCAGGAGATGGGCGCTTCCGGACGCGAACCTCCCTTCTTTTTCATGAAGCCCGCCGATGCCATCCTGTCGGTGGGGGAGGGAGAGACGGGGGTCCTGCGCTATCCGGGCCTCACGCGCGAGCTGCACCACGAAGTGGAGCTCGTGGTCGCCCTGCGGGAAGGCGGCGCGAACCTGACGCCAGCCGACGCCGCGGGCTGCATCTACGGTTACGCGGTGGGGCTCGACATGACCCGCCGCGACCTGCAGAGCGAGGCGAAGAAGCTCGGCCGGCCATGGTGCATCGCCAAGGGCTTCGACCGCTCGGCGCCCGTGGGCGGCATCACCCCCGCCGCGTGGATAGAGGACATCTCCAAGACCGAGATCACCCTGGATGTGAACGGGGTGCGGCGGCAGCAGGGCCGGGTGGCCGACATGATCTGGAAGATTCCGGAGATCATCGCGCACCTCTCCGCGGCGTGGGAGCTCAAGCCCGGCGACCTCATCTTCACCGGCACGCCCGCGGGCGTGGCTGCCGTCGGTCTCTCCGACCTCATGAGCGCCAACGGCACGGATCTCGCGGAGCTGCGCGTCCGCGTCATGCGCGCCTGATTTCCCGCGGCGGATCGATGGACACCGAGGAGTTTCGCCGGCTGGCGCACGAGGCCGTCGATTGGATCGCGGACTACCGGGCGCGCAGCGCGCGCGGCGAGCTTCCGGTGATGTCGCGCCTCGCCCCGGGGGAGGTGCGGGCGGCCCTGCCCGCGGCACCGCCTGAAGAGCCGCAGTCGCTCGCCGGCGTCCTCGATGAGCTGACGCAGGTCATCCTGCCCGGCTGCACTCACTGGCAGGACCCCCGGTTCTTCGCCTACTTTCCCTCCAACAGCTCGCTCGCCGCGGTGCTGGGCGACTTCCTCAGCACCGGGCTCGCGCAGCTCGGCCTCAACTGGCAGGCGAGCCCGGCGCTCACGGAGCTCGAGGAGCTCGCCACCGACTGGCTGCGGCAGATGTTGGGACTGTCGGATGCCTGGAGCGGCGTCATCCAGGACACGGCGTCCACCGCAACGCTGGTGGCGCTGATCTGCGCGCGGGAGCGCATCACCGACCACGGCGCGGCGCGCGGGGGGCTGCAGGCGAGCGAGCGGCCGCTCATCGTTTATGCCTCGAGCCAGAGTCACAGCTCGGTGGAGAAGGCGGCGCTGCTCGCCGGCTTCGGGCGCCGGAACCTGCGTGTCGTCGCCGTCGATGAGGCATTCGCCATGGATGCCGGCGCACTGCGCCGCGCGGTCGAGGCGGACCTCGCGGCCGGGCACGCGCCGTGCGCCGTCGTCGCGACGGTCGGCTCCACTGCCGTCACCGCGGTCGATCCGCTGGAGGAGATCGCGAGCGTGACGCGCGCTCATGGACTGTGGCTGCACGTCGATGCGGCCATGGCGGGCTCCGCCATGATCCTTCCGGAATGCCGGCCGCTCTGGCAGGGCATCGAGCAGGCGGACTCGCTGGTGCTCAATCCGCACAAGTGGCTCGGCGCCTCCTTCGACTGCTCCACCTACTTCGTGCGCGATCCGCAGCACCTCGTGCGGGTGATGTCGACCCACCCGAGCTACCTGCGGACCGCGGCGGATGCGACGGTCAGGAACTTCCGGGACTGGGGCATCCCGCTCGGGCGCCGCTTCCGGGCGCTGAAGCTCTGGCTGCTGATCCGCGAGCAGGGCGTGCAGGGGCTGCAGCAGCGGCTGCGCCGGGATCTCGGGCACGCCCGCTGGCTCGCCGCGCAGGTCGATGCCGCACCGGGATGGCAAAGGCTGGCGCCGGTGCCGTTGCAGACGGTCTGTGTCCGTCACGTGCCGCCCGGGCTCGAGGGCGAGGCGCTCGACACCCATACGCTTGCCTGGGTGCGGCGCATCAACGAGTCAGGCCGTGCCTATCTGACTCCCTCCATGTTGGGGGAGCGCTGGATGGTGCGGGTCTCATTCGGAGTGGAAGCGACCGAGCACGAGCACGTCGCGGCGCTCTGGAGCCTGATGCGCGATGAGGCGGAAGGCCGCCGCTGACCCTCAGCCCTCGCGCAGCCCGCGCGCGCATTGGAGTGAGCATGGACGCGAGCGACCCTGTCGGCTTTGAGCCATTGCGCAGCGTCCGCGCGCGCCAGTCATCTCGACGTTGCGCGCGCAGCGAAGCAGGGCGTCCGACAGCACGTGTTTGATCGTCCCGCCCGTTGAGCCGGCGCGTCAGGCTGTATACAATTACAGTATGACAGTGACCGGCACCCTCGAGCGCGCCTACCGCCTGCGAGCGTATCCGACGCGCGCTCAAGAGCGCGCCATCGGGCGGCTCATCGGGGCGGCCCGCTTCGTGTGGAACTGGGCACTCTCGCGCCGCTCGGATGCCTACGAGGCCGACAAGAGCCAGTTGAATTGGATCGCGTTGTCGCGCGAGCTCACCGCGCTCAAGCGCGCTCCCGGGACGGCCTGGCTCGCGGAGCTGCCGCGCGAGCCGTTCAACCAGGTGCTGCGGGACCAGGAGCGCGCCTTTGCGAACTTCTTCGCCAGGCGGGCCCGGTATCCGAGATTTCGCCGCCGGGGCGGCAAGGCGAGCGTGCGCTTCACGCTCGACCAGCGCCGCGCACAGGTTGCGCGGGGTAGCGGCAAGGAACGGTGGGCCT
>DAHUXV010000214.1 GCA_027306985.1 Gammaproteobacteria bacterium
TTCGCGGAGACGAAGGAGCAGCTCGCCGGCTTCTACCTGATCGAGGCGCGCGACCTCAACGAGGCGATCCAGATCGCCGCGAAGATCCCGCCGGCGGAGGTGGGTTGCGTGGAGGTGCGGCCCATCCGCCCGATCCGCGAGGGGCCGGGCGTCAGCGGGCCGCGCGCTCCCTCAGGCTCGCGATCTGCTCCGGGGTGACGCCGTCGGCCTCCAGCACCTTGGTCCGGCTGGTCTCGCCGGCCACGATGCGCATTGAGCGCCGCGCGACGCCCAGGCACTCCGCCAGGAACGCGATCAGCGCGCGGTTGGCGGCGGCGTCGACCGGCGGCGCGGCGACTCTGACTTTCAACACCCCGCCGTGCAGGCCCGCGAGCTCCGTCCTGGAGGCGCGCGGCTGGACGCGCACCTCGAAGCGGACGGCGCCGCGAGGCCTGGTCAATGGGCGAGCTCCACGAGCGCCAGCGCGTGCGGGCGCAGCCGCAGCGTGAGCCGCGGGTCGGCGGCCGCCAGTTTCTCGATGCGCGGCGGCGGCAGGCGCGCGGCCTGCAGCAGAATGCGGCGCTGCGCGAAGGTCGGGAATCTCGGCTCGCCCATCGCCTCCCAGGCCGTGAGCGCGGAGCCGTGGTTGCGGTCGACCCGCCAGATGTAGGCGCGGCGCGCGCCCGGCACGTTGCGCAATGCGAGCCGATAGGTCTTCGTGGCGCCGCCGGGTCCCGGAGGCGCGTAATTCCAGACGGCGATGGCGAGCGTGCCGTCGGCACGGCGCGTGACCAGCGCGGATCTGGAGGACTGCGCGAGCCGCCGGTTGCCGAGCCGGTGCAGCAGCTTGAAGTCGTTGAACGATGCCTTCGGGATGCCGCCCGCCGCGATCAGCCCGAACCCGCCGTGAAACGGGCTCTTCACCACACCACCCTCCTCGAACACGTCGGAGAAGGTCCAGTAGGACATCAGGTGAACCAGACCATCGCAGGCGCGGATCGTGTTGGCCAGCCACGGCCCGATGTACGGCGAATCGGTGACGTCGATTTCCGTGCCGGTATAGGTTGCGTTGAACTCGCTGAAGATGATCGGCAGAGCCGGCAGGGGCGATGCCGCGACCTCCCGGTGGACCTTCTGCACTGCGCGGATGACCATGTCGCGCCGCGTGATCTTCTCCTGCACGTGGAAGACGTTCTCGGCCGAGTCATCGCCGTAAACGTGAGTCGAGACGAAATCCACCGGGACGTGATGGCTCGCACAGTGGCGGATGAAGGCCGGCACCCAGGCCGCCTGCGCGGTCGAGGGACCGCCGACCCGCAAGCGCGGGCTGACGCTCTTCAACGCGCGCGCCGTCACGTCATACAGATGGAAGTAGGTCGCCTGCCGCGGATCGCCGCCCCAGAAGCTGCCGTTCGGCTCGTTCCAGACCTCGAAGTACCAGTGCGAGACCTCGTCGATCCCGTACCGAGCCACGAGGTGCTGGGCAAAATGCCGGATGAGGTCGCTCCAGAGCTTCCAGCTCTTGGGCGGGGCGACTATGGGGTCATACCAGAACCCCATGCTCTGCTGCCGTGAGGCCATCTGCGGCGGCATGAAGCTGAGCTCCACGAACGGGCGCACCCCCTGGCGCAGCAGGCCGTCGTAGATCTGATCGACGTAGGTGAAGTTGTAATCCGGCCGGCCGTTCGCGTCCAGCGTGTAGACACCGACGCCCCGATCGAAGATGCCGTGGAAACGCACCAGGCGGAAGTCGGTGACACCCTTGACCTCGCGCATGTCGCGGCGATAGCTCGCGCGCATCGAGAGCCGGGCCCGTCCCGAGCCGAACATCTGCTCCCAGAAGTGCGGGAAGGGATGGGCGGGGGCATCGCCGTCGACGAGGATGCGAACGGGAGGCGGCGCGGAGGGTTGCGACGCGGCGCGGCTCGCAGGCGAGAGGACGACCGTGAGCAGGACGGACACGGTCATTGCCTTCCAATACCGGCGCAGCGTCATCGGGGTCGCCTTTCCAGGTGCGGTCGAAATCGGACGCGACAGTCTGCCCGATCCCAGGGCAGCGGCGCCACGCCCGGCGCGAGCTCCCGGCGCGACCGGTGGTGAGGCGACGCGAGGCACCACCGATGACGAGCCACCCTATGCTTCCGGTGGGTGGCTGTTTCTCGCGATACCGTATCGTATGAGGAAGGTTTCACAGGCGCGCCAGGCCGTTGCCGGTCTCGTCCGCAGCGACGGCTGGAGCCGCTGGCGCGGTGAAACGTCGGCCGTGCGGCAAACCGGCCGGCACGCTCGGCAGCGTGCGGGGTCCGCGCTGCGCCGCAAATCCCCGTTCGTCATCCGCCTCGCGGGCATCGCAGCGTGGTATCCAGCGTCTCGATCATCGGGCGCGGATCGGGCGCGGTCGGGATGAACTCGACCCGCTCGAGCGTGAGGTTCCTGACGTGGCGGGTCCACAGCCCGTATGCCGGCGCCAGCCTGCCGATCATCGCGGCGTCCGGGTACACGCCCTGGAAATCCGACACGGCATGCTGGTCGGGCGCGGGCCCCTGCGCGGCGTCCACCTTCAGCCGCAGGTCGCGGATGACGACATCCTCGATGGGGTGACCCGGCAGGCCGAGGAAGTAGGAGCCGCGCGGCCCGTTGTCATCGCCGGTGATCCGCTCATAGACGATGCGCCGCAGCTTGCCGGGGCCCGGCCGCGGCCGGCCCGGCGCGACCCGGCCCCGGTCGCAGAGGTCCAGGAAGAGCGGACTCTGGGCGCGCACGATGCGGATGCCTGTCGCAAGGACGTCCTCCACCACTTTGCCGTCGGCGGATTCCCAGGAGATGCCGGATTCCGCGCGCCGGCGCCGGCGGGCACGCATCCCGGGCGCGGGGCCCCCGAGCTCGAGATTGCGCGCCAGCACGCGCCGGAAGGGGGCCTCCGAATCGGTGCCGAACTTCAGCGCGTTGCTGGTGCTGTAGATGCGGCAGTTCTCGACCAGCACGTGCTCGGTGGGCCGCTCCGAGGAGCCCTTGAAGCATATGCCGTCGTCCTCGGAGTTGATGAAGCAGCTCCTGACGATGACGTGCCTGCAGCCGTCGATGTCCATGCCGTCATTGTTGAAGTTGGCCTGGTTCTCCACGTGGATGCCTTCGATGAGCAGATCCTCGCAGTCGAGGTAGTTCTGCATCCAGGCCGCGGAGTCCTTCAGGTGCAATCCCCGGACGTGCACGCCGCGGCAGTCGAGAGCCCGGATGAGGAACGGCCGCCCGGGAAGTCCCGTGATGCTCTCCTTGCCCGAAAAGTGCGCCGGCGAGCCGCGTCCGTCGATCAGCCCCTCGCCGCTCAAGCCGATGTTCCGGCATCCCTGCGCGAATATGAGCGACTGCGTCACGCCCGTGACGATGTCCATCAGGGTGCGGCGCGCGGCAATCCGCGGCGGGTAGTCGGCGAGGTCGAGGCTGCCGAGGAGCCGCGCTCCCCGGGCCACTTCCAGCCGCGTGTCGCTGCGCAGGTCGAGGGTGCCGCTGACGTAATCGCCCTGCGACAGCCTCACCGTGCCGCCGCCGCGCTGCGCCGCCGTGTCGATTGCCGCCTGGATGGCGCGCGTCGAGAGCGCATCGCCCGGACGGTGCCCGAACGACTCCGGGTGAACGATGAGGCTCGGCCCGCGCCACCCATGGAGCCGCACGGTCAGCTCCCGCGCCATGTGCTCGAGATCGGTCCGCAGTCGCCGCGCCCAGAGCGGCGCGCCGCCGGCGCAGCTTTCCATGCCGTTCGGGGCCGCGGCGGCGACCCGGTTTGCGGCGCGCGCTGCCGTCGCTGAGCTCTGGACGAGCGCGAGTGTTGCCGCCCCGGCGGCGAAGCGTCGACGTGAAATCATGGTAGTTTGTGGACTCCTTCGACTCTGACGTGCCAGCGCCCGTTGTGGGGAAATCCCGGCGCCGGCGCCCGCTCCCCCTCCCATCCCGCGGCCATCAGGGCGACGGCCAGCAACAGGCTGCCGTTCGACGGAAAGTAAGTCTCGCCGTCGAGGTGGTAGGTTCCCGCCGCGGTCAGATTCACCCGCGGAGTCATCCCCGCCGGGCCCCAGTGATTGTTGGGCGCATCGTAGAAGAGCAGGTCGACCGCCTCGCCCGGCTCGCGCAGACG
>DAHUXV010000218.1 GCA_027306985.1 Gammaproteobacteria bacterium
CGGCCCCGAGCACGTGTGGCCCGGGGTGGTCGAGCGGCCGCAGGCCCGCAAGACGTACAAGGCGCTCTTCGATCTGACGCAGGGCAAGGCCGCGGCTGATAAGGTCAACCCCGGCCTCGATCACATCGCGCGCACGGTCAACATCTTCGCCGGAGCGGGAGTGCCGCTGCGCCACCTCCGGTTCGCGGTCATCATTCACGGCCCGGCTACGCCGATCGCGCTCGGTGCCGCCGCCTACCAGGCGAAGTTCGGCCACCCCAATCCCAACCTGGCACTGATCGCCGCGCTGCGCAAGGCCGGAGTCCGTCTGATGGTCTGCGGCAACGCGCTCGGTGACATGCACCTGACGCCCGCGCAGGTCAACCCCGACATCCACGTGGCGCTGTCCGCTCTCTCCACCGTGGTCATCCTGCAGAACGAGGGGTATGCGCTTGTCCGCATGTAGGTCCCTCGGCGGCCGGCCCGGCGCCTCCTCCCGCACGCCGAGCGCGGCGACTGCGCACCGCATGCTCTGGCTCGCGAGCTGCGCCCTGGCCGCGATGCTCTCAGGCCCCGCCCACGCCGCCGGCGCGAGCCGGCCGGCCGCGGCGGCGAGCCAGGGCGAGAGCGCTTATCCGCCCTGGTCGCGGGGCGCGAACGATCCGGCGCTGCGCCAGGGCCTGCGGTTCACCGTGCCCGGCGTGGACGACATGGCGGATTTTCATGGCAGTCTGGACCACCCGGCACTGGTGATCTACGTCGGCGGAAATTACTACTTCGCGATGGCTCCGCTGGTGCGCGCCTTCGAGGCCGAGCATCCGAGGCTGCGGGGCCGGATCTTCTACGTCACCATTCCGCCCGGACTGCTGATCGAGGCGATGGCGCGCGGCAACACGTTCACTTCGGGTAACCTGACTTTCACGGTGGCCCCCGACGTGTATGCGGCAGGGCTGAAGAAAGTGCGCGCGCAGATCGCGGCCGGAAGGCTCGTGCCGCCCGCGGTGCCCTATGTCAGCAATGACCTGACCATCATGGTGCCGGCCGGCAATCCGGCGCACATCACGGGGCTGCGCGATCTCGGCAGGCCCGGCGTGCGCCTGGCGATGCCCAACCCCGCGTGGGAAGGGGTCGCGCGGCAGATCCAGATGGCCCTGACCAAGGCCGGCGGAGCCAGTCTCGAGCGCGCCGTGTACGTCGGCAAGGTTGCGGACGGAGAGACGCTGCTGACCCGCATCCACCATCGCCAGACGCCGCTTTACCTGATGCAGGGACGGGCCGATGCCGGCATCACCTGGAAGTCGGAGGCTCTCTTCCAGGAGCAGGTCGGACATCCGCTCAGTCATGTCGACATTCCCGCCTCCGAGAACGTGACCGCCGTGTACGCGGCCGCAGTGGTTCGTGGCGCCGCCCACCCGAAGGCGGCGCGCGCCTGGATCGCCTTCCTGCGCTCGCCCACGGCGCTGCGGATCTTCGCGCGCTACGGATTCAAGCCGGTCGGGCCTGTCGGGCGCCCGTCACACCGACCCGAGTCACAGGACAGCGCGGAGCATCGATGACCACTACCACTCTCCAGGCGGGACGCACGGATGAAACGGCCGCAACCTCGCGGCAGCTGGCACTGGCGCTGCTGGCGGTCCGCTTCGTGCAGGGCTGGATCTACTGGGGTGGCGGCAGCCGCCGCTTCATCTACGCGCCTTCCAAGCTCGACCCTCACGCGCACAGCTGGATGGCCAACAAATTCCAGTCCGCCATGCCGGGCGCGATCCTCGGGATGGACCACGTGGTGGACTTCCTGCTGCACCATTTCACCCTCCTCTATACGGGGGTGATCATATTCAGCGCGGCGGAGCTGATCTTCGGCCTCTTCCTGCTCCTCGGCTTCATGACGCGCCTGTCGGCGCTGGTGACGGTCGGGCTCAGCTTCGTGCTGATGCTGCTCTTCGGCTGGCAAGGCGCGACGTGCATCGACGAGT
>DAHUXV010000221.1 GCA_027306985.1 Gammaproteobacteria bacterium
CGCGCCGGCCGCTTCGGGCAGCCGCTCGCCGATCCCGCCATGGTGTTGTCGAGCTTCGACTACGCGTATCACTTCGACGCCTCGCTCTACGGCCTTCATTTGCGCGACTACGCCGAGAAGCGGGGCGTGCGCCGCATCGACGGCAAGGTCGTGGACGTGAAGCTGCGCGGCGAGGACGGCTTCATCGAGGCGTTGCAGCTGGAAGGCGACGCGCTCGTCCAGGGTGATCTCTTCATCGATTGCTCGGGATTTCGCGGCCTGCTGATCGAGTCGGCCCTCGAGGCCGGCTACGAGAGCTGGCAGCACTGGCTGCCGTGCGACCGGGCGATGGCGGTGGGCTGCGCGCTCGGGGAGGACCTGCCGCCTTACACGTGCGCCACGGCGCGCCCGGCCGGCTGGCAGTGGCGCATTCCGCTGCAGCACCGCATGGGCAACGGCCACGTCTACTGCAGCGAATACATGAGCGACGACGAGGCCACCGCAATCCTCCTTGCCAACCTGGGCGGTGAGCCCCTGGGTGAGCCGCGGCCGCTGCGCTTCACGGCGGGCATCCGGCGGCAGCACTGGTCGCGCAACTGCGTCGCCATCGGCCTCTCGGCGGGGTTCCTGGAGCCGCTGGAGTCGACCTCCATCCACCTGGTGCAGTCGGCGATCACCCGCCTGCTCGCGCTGTTTCCGGACCGCGACTTCGAGCCGATGCTGGCGCGGGAATTCAACCGCGCCAGCCGCTTCGAATACGAGCGGATACGGGACTTCCTCGTGCTGCACTATCACGCGCAGCAGCGGCAGGAGCCGCTCTGGCGGCACGCGCACTCGCTGCAGATCCCCGAGACGCTGCGATTGAAGATCGAGCACTTCCGCAACGGCGGCCGCATCCTCTTCGATCCGGCGGAGCTCTTCCAGAAGAACAACTGGCTCGCGGTGCTGGCCGGTCAGGAAGTCCTGCCCGCGCGCTGCCATCCGCTCCTCGATCTGCGGGGCCGGACGGACGGCGCGAAGATCCTGGCGCAGATGCGCCGCGTCATGGAGCAGGCGGCGCTGTCGTTGCCGAGCCACCGCCAGTACATCGAGCGGCACTGCCGCTCGGGCGCGCCGGCGTAACCCTCCCGTCATCCGGCCGATGCCGGCGATCCGGACCCCGGCGTGCCGGCATAGTAGGATTGAGCTTTCGACGAGGAGGTGTCAGATGATCCGCAAGGCCAAGGCAGTCTGGCGCGGCACCGGCCGCGCCGGCAAAGGCGAGCTGTCCAGCGATTCCGGTGTGCTCGCCGCTACTCCTTATTCTTTCCAGACCCGCTTCGAGAGCGAGCGGGGCACCAATCCCGAAGAGCTGATCGCGGCCGCTCATGCCGGCTGCTTCACCATGGCGCTCGCCTTCCAGCTCGAGCGCGCCGGGCACTCGCCCACGGAGCTCATCACCGAGGCCGCGGTCACGCTGGAGCCGCAGGGCCAGGGGTTCAGGATCAGCAGGTCCGCGCTCACGCTGCGTGCCCAGGTGCCCGGTCTGGATGCCGAGTCCTTCGCCCGGATGGCGGGCGATGCCAAGAAGAATTGCCCGGTATCGAAGCTCCTGAACGCGGAGATTACCCTGGACGCGAAGCTCGTCTGATGCCCCGGGCGGCGATATGATGATCCGGTCCGCACACCCCTGCGGGCCTCGCCCAGCCCACCTTTTCACAAGGAGTCCTGCGATGGTCAACGAATCCAGAAAGACAGCCACCCTCGACACGCCATCGGGTCTTTCACAGGAGGCGGTCCGCGACATCCCGCCCGCTCTCACCACGCTGCTCGCCGACACCTTCGCGCTTTATCTGAAGACCAAGAACTTTCACTGGCACATGTCGGGGCCGCACTTTCGCGACTGGCACCTGCTGTTGGATGAGCAGGCGACGCAGGTCTACGAGATGAGCGACCCCATCGCTGAGCGGGCCAGGAAGATCGGCGGGGGCACGCTGAAGTCGATAGGGCAGATATCGAAGCTGCAGCGCCTGAAGGACAACGACGCGAGCTTCGTCACTCCGAGAGACATGCTGGCCGAGCTGCGGGAAGACAACAGGCAGCTCGCCGTGTACATGAGGGAGGTGCACGGGGTGTGCGATGAGCTCGGCGACGTGGCGACCGCGAGCCTGCTGGAGAACTGGATCGACGAGACGGAACGGCGGGTGTGGTTCCTCTTCGAGGCCACCCGTCACGCGGAGGGTTAGCCGCCCGATTCCAGACGTGGAACTCCAGGCGCCGCGGCGCCTGCGGCGAGTCCGGCGGTCAGTGTGGATTGCTGGTGAACCCCCGCGGCCGCGGCAGGCCGACGGGGGTCGCCGTCGCGGCGCCCTTGGCGCCGCACTTCGAGCAGCGCAGCCGCGGCGCGAGGCTCTCGAGGCTCATCGACCAGCCGACGAGGCGCGCCAGCGCCTCGGGCGTGATGTCGCGCGAGGCGCCGCAGGCCGGGCATCGCACGCGCACCAGGAATTGGCCGAAGCGGTCGTCCAGCTTCTTCACGTCGCGCAGCTCTCGCATGTCGAAAGAGTAAGAAGCGCGCGTGGCTCCTGTCCATGCAGTTGCCGCGGCCCGCGGGCACTGGATGAGGCCCCGCAAGCCGCGGCTCAGCCCGTGAGCGGCCGCCGCTGCGCCTGCAGGCCCGCCCGGCCGCGGAACCGATCCGGCATCGCAGGCTTTTCTGCAGAGGTCCGGCGTGGCTGGCGGTGAAGATCACGTTCGGCGCCATTCACCTGCTGGTGGCGATCGGGGTGATCCTCATCGGCTTGGCGTTCGTGAAGGCGGCTTGGCGCGCGCCGTTCTCGCCGGCCGGGGCAGGGCAGGCCAACGTTCTGCGCGGGACGGGACGGCGGCTGTTTGCGAGGACAATGTTCTCGTATCATGGCCGTAGCATGGCCTGATGAGCGAGAACGAGTCCACCGGGCCGCCCCTGACATGAGCAACAACGCCGAAGCTTTCGAGCATTGGATCCGCACTTCCTTCGTGCAGATGAACACCGCGCTGGAGGAGCTCTACTTCGCGCAGGACGATCGATCGCGCGTGACAGGGGTGGGCGACAGCACCAAGAGCGCATTGCGCGACGAGGGCCACACGTACGTTGCCGCCTTGCGCGCTGAAGGCAACACCGGGGAAGGTTTCGACAGCGCATTCGGCGTCCTCGGCAACGTAGGGATGTACCTGGGCGCCTTGAGGCGGCACGAGCTCACGAACCCGGCGCGAGAGGAGCGCTCGCCGTTTCCGGAGGCTTCATCGCTCGCCGTTCACTGCGGCGCTTCCCTCGGGATGGCGCCGAGGTTCGCCACCGCGCACCTGACCGTCCACAACCGGGCGCGGGTGGGGCTGCGCAAGAGCTTCACGTCCCTGAAGGACGAGTCTCTGTTCATCGACGAGAACACCCGCGGCATTCTCTCCCTGCAGCGCGCCGCCGATGCGCTCACCGCCATCGTGCATCTCGGCGTGTCGAGTCCCGCCGCGGACGTGATGCTCGAAGCCGCGAAGCAGTCGCTCGGGCAGGTGATCCAGGCCAACGGCAGACTGGCGGCGAGCCTCGATGTCGAGCGTTTCTTCTACTGCGTGCGGCCATACTACAAGCCCTACAGAGTCGGCAGGCAGGAGTATCGGGGCGCGAATGCCGGGGACTTCTCCGGGATCAACGAGCTCGATCTGCTGCTCGGGCTCTGCCGCGCGAACGATCCGTATTACGGCCAGCTCCTCGTCGACAAGATGCTCTTCATGCTGCCGGGCGATCAGGTGCGCCTGAAGGAGTGCATGACCCGCAGGAGCCTGCTGGATGAGCTGCTGGAGCTCCTCCCCGGATACGCCGCAAGCGAATGGTTCCAGCGCAACGCGCGCGCGTTCCTCGAGGTCTGCGAGCTCTTCGGGCGCAGCGCGGCGCAGCACCACGACGAGCTGGTGAAGCGCTTCATCGAGCAGCCCGCGGCGAAGCTCGGCGAGGAGCAGTCGCAGGGCCTCACGGCGAGCGGGCCGCCGCTGCCGGTCCTCCTGCGCTCACTCGAGGTGCTGCGGGACCTGCGGGTCGCGGCCGACCGGCGCGATATCGCCACCCGTCACGATGACCTCGCCAGGCTGCGCGCGGCCTTGCGGCGCGCGTAGGAGAAAGCGGGCGGCACCGAGCCGCGCTGCATCCGGGCGGATGCTCGAGTCCCGCGCCGCTGACAGGAGGTGAGCGCCGTCGGATGGAGACCCCGCCCGGCGCCAGCGCCGGTCAGAACGCATTCAATCCCGTCAGCTCGCGCCCGATGGTGAGCTGGTGGATGGTCTCCGTGCCCTCGTAGGTGATGACGCTCTCGAGGTTCAGCATGTGGCGGACGGGGACGTACTCCGCGCTGATGCCCGCGCCGCCCAGCATGTCGCGGCAGTCGCGCGCGATGTCGAGCGCCATGCGGCAGTTGTTCCACTTGGCGAGGGAGACGTGCGAGGGCTGCATCCGGCCCTGCTCCTTGAGGCGGCCGAGTTGCAGCGCAAGCAGCTGTGCCGCCGTGATGCGCCGCGCCATGTCGGCCAGGCGGACCTGAATGGTCTGGTTCTGGGCGAGCGGCCGCCCGAAGAGGACGCGGGTCTTGGAGTAATCGAGCAGCTGCGCGAGGCACGCCTGCGCCGCGCCGATCACCCCCCAGGCGATCCCGTAACGCGCCTGCGTCAGGCAGGAGAGGGGACCCTTCAGGCCGACGACGCCGGGCAGCACGTTGCCCTCCGGGACCACCACGTTGTCGAAGAAGAGCGCCGAGGTGACCGAGGCCCGCAGCGAGAACTTGCGCTCGATCTCGGGCGCGGCGAAGCCGGGAGTGCCCTTCTCCACGATGAAGCCCCGGATCCCTTCCTCGGTCATCGCCCACACGACCGCGAGGTCGGCGATGGCGCCGTTGGTGATCCACATCTTCGAGCCGTTCAGCACCCAATCGGTGCCGCGGCGCTTGGCATGGGTCTTCATGTTGGCCGGGTCGGAGCCGCCGTGCGGCTCGGTGAGGCCGAAGCAGCCGATGAGCTCGCCGCGGGCCATGCCGGGCAGGTACTTCTGCTTCTGCTCCTGCGATCCGTAGGCGTGGATCGGATACATGCACAGCGAGGACTGCACCGAGACGAAGCTGCGGATGCCGGAGTCCCCGCGCTCGAGCTCCTGACAGATGAGGCCGTAGCTGATGGCGTTGAGGCCCGCGCAGCCGTAGCCCTTCAAGGAGGAGCCGAGGAGGCCCAAGCCGGCGAGCTCGGGGACGAGGTCGCGCGGGAAGCGGTGCTCCTCGAAGCACTTCTGGATGACGGGCAGCACCTTCTCGTCGACGAGCCGCGCGACGGAGTCCTGCACCATGCGCTCCTCTTCCGAGAGCGCGCCAGCGACGTCATAGAGATCCAGTGGGTTCAAAGGCATGTCAACTCGCGATCAGTGGATTATGTTGCAGCTGCGACCGGCGACTCAGGCACAGGGACGTGCCCGGCCGCCGCAGGTGGCCGGGTCTCGGGCAAAAACCACGTTTTTTGCCCGAGACGCGCTGGGCCGGGCAGGAGCCCGGATCCAGCGCCTAGGTTAAGGCATCACTGCCGTGGCCTCAATTTCCACTTTGGCCCGCGCCTCGACGAGTGCGGTCACCTCGACAGCGGTCATGGCCGGGAAGTGCTTGCCCATGATGTCCCGGTAGGCTGCGCCGATCGCCTCGAGGTGCTCGAGATACTCGGCGCGGCTCGTGAGATACCAGGTCATGCGTGCGATGTGCTCCGGCCTCCCGTCCGCCCGGGCGAGGACCGCGAGCACGTTGCGCAGGGCCTGGGCGACCTGCTCGGGGAGACTCTCGCTCTCGAACCGGCCGCTCAGCGGGTTCCAGCCGACCTGGCCGGCGATGAAGACCTGGCGGCCGTGGGTGACCACCCCGTTGCTGTAGCCCGACGGCCGCGGCCAGCCCTCGGGCTGCAGGATCCCGGGCAGGGTCAATTCCGTCTCTGCGCGGCGCTGCGGATGAGGTCGCGCCCGATGATCAGCTTCTGCACTTCAGTGGCCCCTTCGTAGATGCGTAGCGCGCGAATATCGCGGTACAGGCGCTCGATCACTTCGCCGCGGGTGACCCCGCGGCCGCCTAAAAGCTGTACGGCGCGATCGATGACCTGCTGCGCCGTCTCGGTGGCCGTCAGTTTCGCCATCGCGACCTCCCGGGTTGCCTGCGCGCCATGGTCGCGCAGCCACGCGGCCCGATAGGTCAGCAGCCGTGCGGCATCGATGCCGGTCGCCATGTCGGCGAGCGCCGCCTGGGTGAGCTGGAAGTCCGCGAGCGCCTTGCCGAAGAGCCTCCGCTGCGCCGAATGCGCCAGGGCCTCATCCAGCGCGCGCTGCGCGAAACCGACCGCGGCGCCGGCCACGGAAGTCCTGAAGACATCGAGCGTGCGCATCGCGATCTTGAATCCTTCGCCCTCGGCGCCCACCCGCTGAGCCAGTGGCACGCGGCAATCGTCGAAGGCGAGGGCGGCGAGCGGATGCGGCGAGAGCGTGTCGATGCGACGCGAAACCGACAGCCCCGGTGTCGCCGCATCGACGACAAACGCGGTGATTCCCTCCGCGGAGACAGTGCCGTCTGGGCGCACGTCCGGGCCGCTAGTGCGAGCGAAAACGCAGTAAAAGTCAGCGATGCCGCCGTTCGAGATCCACGTCTTCTCGCCTTTCAGCTCGTAGCCGTCGGCAGTTCTCGTGGCGCGACACCGAAGCGCGGCAACATCGGAGCCGGCGTCGGGCTCGGAGAGCGCGAAGGCTGCGATGGCCTCTCCGCCGGCGACGCGCGGAAGATAGTGCGCCCTCAGCTCCGGCGAGCCAGCGAGTGAGATCGCACCGCTCCCGAGGCCTTGCATGGCGAACGCGAAGTCGGCCAGCGCGTCGTGACGGGCGAGCGTTTCCCGGATCAGCGCCAGGGCGCGCACATCGAATCCGGCAGGTGCTCCGTGCTTCGCGCCGTCGGCCGCGACTGTAGGCACGCAATAACGGGCCCAGCCTGCGCGTCCGAGGTCACGCACGAGCTGCCGGCAGGCGCGATCCACCGATTCGCGATCCTCCGCCGCGGGGCCCGTGAGGCGCGCCGCCGCCCATTCGCGCAGGCGGCTCGCGAGCTCGCGGTGGCTGTCGCCGAAGAACGGCCAGTCGAGGAAGGTGTGCGATGAGGCCACGCTCAGTCCCCCTCGAACCGCGGCGGTTGCTTCGCCACGAACGCCCGGTAGGCGCGGCGGAAATCCTCCGTCTGCATGCAGGCGGCCTGCGCCTCGGCTTCGGCATCGATGGCCGCATCGATGGGCAGGTGCCACTCGGCGTGCAGCATTCTCTTCGTCATGGCGTGCGCGAAGGTCGGGCCCTGGGCGATCTGCGCCGCGAGCGCCATCGCCTCCCCGAGCACCGATTCCGCAGCGGCCAGCCGGTTGAAGAAACCCCAGGAGTGCCCTTCCTCGGCGGTCATCGCCCGGCCGGTGTAGAGAAGCTCCGCGGCTCGTCCCTGACCGATGATCCGCGGCAGGATCGAGCAGGCGCCCATGTCGCAGCCGGCAAGCCCGACGCGCGTGAAGAGGAACGCCGTCCTGGCGCGGGGCGTGCCGAGCCGAAAATCCGCCGCCATGGCGAGAATCGCGCCCGCACCCGCGCACACGCCATCGACGGCTGCGACGATGGGCTGCGGGCAGGCGCGCATGGCTTTCACCACATCGCCGGTCATGCGCGTGAACTCGAGGAGTCCTTCCGGGGTGCGCTGCGTCAGGGGGCCGATGATCTCGTGCACGTCGCCGCCCGAGCAGAAGTTGCCGCCGGCACCCGTGATGACGAGCGCGCGTACCGCGGGCGCCGCGGTCAACGCGCGAAACAGGTCCCGCAGCTCCGCATACGAGTCGAAAGTCAGCGGGTTCTTGCGCTGCGGACGGTCGAGCGTCACCACCCCTACCCGTTCCTGCAGGCGCCATCCGAAGTGGCGCGGCGCGCAGGTCGCGGGATCGAATGGCGGCTTCGCGGTCACTGGAGGTGCTCCTTCAGCTCGCCCAGGAGGTCCATGAGCTGCTTCTTCTGCCGGGGCGAGAAGGCGCCGAAGAGGTCGACCACCCACCGCTCGTGCTCGGCGGCCATGCGGCGGAACTGGCGCTCACCCTCGGCGGTGAGCCTGACGCGGTTGACGCGGCGATCGGCGGAATCCACCTCGCGCACGACCAGTCCCTCCTTCTCGAGGCCGTCGGTGATGCCCGTGACATTGCCTCCGGTCACCATCATGCGCTGGGACAGCTCGCTCATCTTCAGGCCCTGCGGCGCCCGCTCGAGCTGCGCCATCAGGTCGAACCGCGGCAGCGTCGTGTCGAAGCTCGACAGCAGGCTCTGACGGACCCGGCTCTCGATCTGGTTGGTGCAGGAGAGGAGCCGCAGCCACAGCCGCAGCGACACGTGATGATCATCGTGTACGCGCGTCTCCGCATCGAGCGCCGCCGCAATCGCCTTCAACGCCGTCTTCTCCCGCGGCATCAGGTCACCTCGCCGCCGGCGATCACGATGCTCTGGCCGGTGACACTCTCGGTTCCGGGCCGGCAGAGCCAGAGGACGGCGTTGCTCACCTCCGCCGGCGCGATGAGCCGCCGCTGCGGGTTGGTGGCGGTGATGGCGGCCAGCGCCTCGCTCTCGCTGCGGCCGGTCTTCTGCACGATGTTGCCGACGGCCTGCCGCACCATGTCGGTGTCGGTGTATCCGGGGCAGACCGCATTCACCGTGATGTTTCGCGTCGCATATTCCAGCGCCAGCGCGCGCGTGAGGCCGATGACGGCGTGCTTCGAGGCCGCATAGGCCGAGATATACGCCGCGCCTCTCAGTCCCGCGATGCTGGCGATGTTGACCATCCGGCCGAATCCGGCCTCGAGCATGTCGGCGACGGCTTCCCGCGAGCAAAGATAAGTGCCGGTGAGATTCACCCCGAGGATCCGGTTCCACAGCGCCTCGTCCGTATCGGTGAACTTGGCGCTCGCCGCCTGACCGGCGTTGTTGATGAGGATGTGCACGGGCCCGAGCTGCCGCCGCGCGGCGGCGAAGGCCTCGCGCACGGAGTCGGCCCGGGTGACGTCGGCCACGATCGGCACGGCGCGATCCGCGCCGCCGATCCGCGCGGACACCTCCGCGAGGCGCGCCGCGTCGCGGCCGATGAGCGAGACTTGCGCGCCCTGCGCGGCGAGCGCGGCGGCGATGGCGGCGCCGATGCCGCGGCTTGCGCCCGTGACGAGCGCATGACGGCCCGACAGCGCCCCTGTGTTCTCAGTCATGCTCTTCACCGGTCATGGGTCTGGCGGCCGCCGCGGCGGCCGCCTGCATCTGCGCGGCGCGCTGGAGGTTGCGCTCGAGCTGCTGCCGGCCGGAAAGATACTGCTTCGGCCACCATTGCCCGGCATAGCCGAGGCGCGCCGCCGCCTCGAGCGTCCAGGCCGGATTGGCGAGATGCGGGCGCGCAATGGCGCAGAGGTCGGCGCGGCCGGAGGCGATGATGGAGTTGACGTGATCGGGCTCGAAGATGTTGCCGACCGCCAGGGTGGCGATGCCGATCTGGTTGCGCACTTTGTCGGAGAACGGCGTCTGCCACATGCGGCCGTATACGGGCTTCTGCCAGGGGACGGTCTGGCCGGTGGAGACGTCGATGAGATCGGCGCCGGCGTCGCGCAAGGCCCGCACGATGACGAGCAGGTCCTCCTCGCAGAGGCCGCCTTCGGCCCAATCCGTCGCCGAGATGCGCACCGAGAGCGGCTTGTCCTGCGGCCACTGCGCCCGCACCGCGCGCAGCACCTCGAGCGGGAAGCGCAGGCGTCCCTGGATGTCGCCGCCGAATTCGTCGCCGCGCAGGTTGGTCAGCGGCGAGAGGAAGGAGGCGAGGAGATAGCCGTGCGCCATGTGCAGCTCCAGCATGTCGAACCCGGCCTGCAGGCCGAGCCGCGCGGCGCGCACGAACTGAGCGCAGACGGCGCTCATCTGCTCCCGTGTCATCTCGATCGGGGTCTGACTGATGCCGGCCAGATACGGGAGGGGAGAGGGCGCGAGGAGGGGCCAGTTGCCCGCCGCCAGCGGGTGATCCATCTCCTCCCATCCCAGCTGGGTGGAGCCCTTGCGGCCGGAGTGTCCGAGCTGCAGACAGATCTTCGCCGGGCTGCGCGAGTGCACGAAATCCACGATCCGCCGCCAGGCCTCTCGCTGTGCGTCGTTCCACATCCCGGTGCATCCGGGCGAGATGCGGCCCTCGGGCGAGACACAGGTCATCTCCGTGTACACGAGGCCGGCGCCCCCCAGCCCCAGATGGCCGTAGTGCACCAGGTGCCAGTCATCCGGCAGGCCGTCGGTCGCGCAGTACTGCGCCATGGGAGAGACCACGACGCGGTTGGCCAGCGTGAGTCCGCGCAGCTTGAAGGGCAGGAACATGGGCGGACGCGCATCGGCTACGCCGCTGCGGCCCGCGAGCCAGCCTTCGTAGCCGTGCACGAATTTCTCGTCCCGCAGCTTCAGGTTCTCGTGCCCGATGCGCTGACTGCCCGTGAGCAGGCTGTACGCGAACTGCTCCGGCGGCAGGTGCGTGTAGCGCTCGACGTTCTCGAACCATTCCATGCGATTGCGGGCCGCGCTCTGCAGCTTCAGCACTTCGAGGCTGCGCTCCGCATGGTAGGCCGCGAGCCGGTCCTCGAGCCCGCCGCCGCCGGTGAGGTGGCGGGTGAGCGCGATGGCGTCCTCCATGGCGAGCTTGGTGCCGGAGCCGATCGAGAAGTGCGCCGTGTGCGCGGCATCCCCGATCAGCACGACCTTGCCGTCGTGCCAGCGCCTGCAGTGCACCCGGTTGAAGTTGAGCCAGGCGGAGCCGCGCAGGTGGCTGGCGTTGCTCTGCAGCGCGTGGCCGTCGAGATGGCGCGCGAAGAGGCGCTCGCAGAAGGCGATGGAGCCTGCGGGATCGAGCCGGTCGAGGCCGTGCGCCTGCCAGGTCTCCTCGCGGGTCTCCACGATCACGGTGGAGAGCTCGCGGCTGAACTGGTAGGCGTGGATCTGGAACCAGCCGTGCTCGGTGCGCTCGAACGCGAAGGTGAATGCCGCGAACGGCCGGGTGGTCCCGAGCCAGATATAGCGGCACTTGCGGCGGTCGAGCTCCGGCTCGAAGACGGCCTCGTGGCGCTGGCGGGTCTTGCTGTTGGCGCCGTCGGCCGCGACGATCAGATCCGCATCCTCGAGCCCGACTGGCGAGTCCACCTCCCGCTCGAAGTGCAACCGCACGCCGAGCTGCGCGGCGCGCTCCTGCAGGATCGAGAGCAGGCGCTTGCGGCCGATGCCGCAGAAGCCGTGGCCGCCGCTGACGAAGCGCCGCCCGGCGAAGTGGATGTCGATATCGTCCCAGTGATGGAAGTTGCCGGTGATGGCGGCGTGCGAGCGCGCATCGGCGATGCGGAAGTTCTCCATCGTCTGATCGGAGAAGACGACGCCCCAGCCGAAGGTGTCGTCGGGGCGGTTGCGCTCGTGAACCTCGATGCTCGCGGCGGGGAGCGCCTTGCGCAGCAGGATGGCGCCGTATAGACCCGCAGGTCCGCCCCCCAGGCAGACGATTCGCTTCACGGCGGCCCCGCCCATGCCCGTATCGCTCGCATCATGGGTGTGTTATATTGCCAGATACTTGAGATGTCAAGTATCATTCGCCGGCGCCGTTCCGCTGACATCGTTCCATCCACCCTTGGGGGAGACCCGGATATGAGCACTTCGGCCACCGCTTCGCAGTCGGAGGTCCTCGCGCGGCTGATCAACGGCATCGTCGGGGGCGGCATCCGCGTCGTGGATCTCACGGTGCCGCTCGAGCCCGCGACGGCCACGATCCAGCTGCCGCCGCAGTTCGCCCCCTCGAAGCCGTTCTCGCTCGAGGAAATCTCCCGCTATGACGAGCGCGGACCGGCCTGGTACTGGAACAATATCGCCTGCGGGGAGCATACCGGCACCCACTTCGATGCCCCGGTGCACTGGGTGACCGGCAAGGACTATCCGAACAACGCCACCCACAACATCCCGGTCGAGCGCTTCATCGGTCCCGCCTGCGTCATCGACGTGTCGCGGGAGGTTGCCCGGAATGCGGATTTCCTGCTCACGCAGGCGATCGTCGAGGACTGGGAGCGGCAGCACGGCCGCATTCCCGCGCACGCCTGGGTGCTGGTGCGCACGGACTGGTCGCGGCGGCCCACGGCGAAGGAATTCCTCAACATCGGCCAGAATGGGCCGCACACCCCAGGCTTTCACCCGCAATGCGTGCCGTTCCTCGCGCGTGAGCGCGACATCCTCGGGGTAGGCGTGGAGACCGTGGGTACCGACGCCGGCCAGGCGGCTACCTTTGAGCCGATGTTCCCCTGCCACACGCTGATGCACGGCTCGAACCGGTTCGGCCTCGCCAGCCTGACGAACCTCGATCAGCTGCCGCCGACGGGCGCGGTGGTGATCGCGCCGCCGCTGAAGATCGTGAACGGCTCGGGCAGTCCCCTGCGCGTGCTGGCGCTCGTGCCGGCGTGAGCGCGCGTAAGATATAGCGCCTCATGGCCGAGCGCTCATTCACCAAAGAGGTCCGGTCGCTGCGGCTCGGCGCGGGCGCGCAGTTCCGCGGGGAAGGGATCCTCGCGGTCACCAAGGCGCTGCTTCAGTCCGGGGTCGGCTACGTCGGCGGATATCAGGGCTCCCCGATCTCCCACCTGATGGACGTCCTCGCCGATGCGCAGGACATCCTGAGCGAGCTCGGCGTGCATTTCGAGGCCAGCGCTTCCGAGGCGACGGCCGCCGCGATGCTCGCGGCATCGATCAACTATCCGCTGCGGGGCGCGGTGACGTGGAAGTCCACTGTCGGGACAAACGTCGCGTCCGATGCGCTCGCCAACCTCGCCTCCGCCGGTGTCAAAGGTGGCGCGCTCATCATCGTGGGCGAGGACTACGGCGAAGGCGCCAGCATCATGCAGGAGCGCACCCACGCCTTCGCCATGAAGTCGCAGATGTGGCTGCTCGATCCGCAGCCCCATCTGCCGCAGATCGTGCGGGCGGTGGAGCAGGGTTTCGAGCTCTCGGAGGCCAGCCATACCCCCGTCATGCTGATGCTTCGCATCCGGGCATGCCACGTGTACGGCCGCTTCACGGCCAAGGACAACAGGCGGCCGTCGTTCTCGGCCGCGGATGCGCTGCGCTCACCCTCGAGGGACTATGGCCGGATCATCCTCCCGCCCTCCACGTACGCCCAGGAGCGGGAGAAGATCGAGCAGCGGTTCCCCGCCGCCGTCCGTTTCGTGGCCGAGCGGCGGCTGAACGATCTCCTCGACGGCGAGGCCGGTGAGATCGGCATCGTGCTGCAGGGCGGCCTCTACAACAGCGTGCTGCGCGCCCTGGAGCTGCTCGGCTGCGCCGACTCCTTCGGCAAGAGCCGCATTCCCCTCTACGTCCTCAACGTCACCTATCCGCTGGTGCCGCAGGAGTGGGCCCGGTTCTGCGCCGGCAAGCGCGCGGTGCTGGTGGTGGAGGAGGGCCAGCCCGAGTTCATCGAGCAGGCGGCCAGCCAGATCCTGCGTCAGCACGACGTGCCCGCCCGGCTGCTCGGCAAGGGCGTGCTGCCCATGGGCGGGGAATACACGGTCGATGTGCTGCGCACGGGCATCGGCGAGTTCATCAAGGAGTGGGCGCCGGGACTGCGCGGGCAGGCGGCCGCGCCGCCGCGCGAGGTGCCGCTCGTGCCGGCGGGGCAGCTGGCGAAGCTCGTGCCGCCACGGCCCTCCGGGCTTTGCACCGGCTGTCCGGAGCGGCCGTTCTTCGCCGCGATGAAGCTGCTGCAGCGTGAGACCGGGCCGCTGCACATCAGCGCCGATATCGGCTGCCATTCCTTCGCGACGCTGCCCCCTTTCAACATGGGCAACAGCATCATGGGATACGGTCTCGGAGCGGCGGGCGCTTCCGCTTTCCAGACCGACGGCCCGCGCCGCTCGTTCGCCATCATGGGCGACGGGGGCTTCTGGCACAACGGCCTCACCAGTGGCATCGGCAACGCCGTGTTCAACCGCCACGACGGCGTGACCGTGATCATCGACAACAACTATTCCGCGGCCACCGGCGGCCAGGACATTCCCTCCTCCCGCTGGCCCAACGCGCATCGCCAGGGCAACAATTCCATCATCGACGCGGTGCGGGGCGTCGGCATCAAGTGGGTACGGCATACCCGCACCTACGACATGGCGCAGACGTTGAAGGTCCTGCGCGAGGCGCTCACGACGGGGTTCAGGGGACCGAAGGTCATCGTCGCGGAAGGGGAATGCCAGCTCAACCGCCAGCGCCGGATGCGCCCGTTGATGAAGCAGGCGATCAAGGCAGGCAGGCGCGTCGTGCGCGAGCGCTTCGGGGTCGACCCCGACACCTGCACGGGCGATCATTCGTGCATCCGGCTCTCCGGTTGTCCGTCCCTGACCATCCGGCCCAATCCCGACCCGCTGCGCACCGATCCGGTCGCGCACGTCGACAACAGCTGCGTAGGCTGCGGCGTGTGTGGGGAGGTCGCCCACGCAGCCGTGCTTTGTCCCTCGTTCTACCGGGCCGAGCTCCTCTACAACCCCTCGTGGCGGGACCGGCTGCTGGCCCGGGTGCGTGGCGCGGTGATCGGCGCATTGCAGCGGCGCCGCGACCGCAGGCGCCTGCGGTGGGCGCTGTGAGCCAGCGGCCGATCAAGCTATGTGTCGCCGCGCTCGGCGGCCAGGGTGGCGGCGTGCTCGCCGAGTGGCTGGTCGAGATCGCCGAGGCCGAGGGGTATCTCGCGCAGTCGACCTCGGTGCCGGGCGTGGCGCAGCGCACCGGCGCAACCATCTACTATCTCGAGTTCTTCCCGCGCGATGCGGCCGAGCGTGCCGGGCGCGAGCCGGTGATGGCTCTCATGCCGGTCGCGGGCGATGTCGATTGCGTCGTCGCTTCCGAGCTGGTCGAGGCGGGGCGCGCCATCCAGCGCGGCCTGGTGGACCCGCAGCGAACCACGCTCATCGCCTCCTCGCACCGCTCCTACTCCATCGCCGAGAAGAGCGCGCTGGGACAGGGCGCGGCCGATGCCGCCGCCCTGATCGAGGTCGCGCGCGGCCAGGCGAAGCGGCTCGTCCTCTTCGACATGGAGGCGCTCGCGCAGGAGCATCACAGCGTCGTCAGCTCCGTGCTGCTCGGTGCAATCTGCGGCAGCGGCGTGCTGCCCTTCGGCCGCGAGGCGTTCGAGGCGGCGATCGGCAAGAGCGGAATCGCCGTCACGACGAATCTCGCGGCGTTCGCCGATGCCTGCGCGCGGGCGGCGCATGCCGACTCTGCCGCCGTTCAGCAGCCGGCGGCGGTCGCGGCCACTCCCGCCGCCATTCCCGCAGAGGCGCGCTCGCCGCGGCTGCAGCCCCTGCTCGATCGAGTGCGCCGGCTGCCGCAAGCGGTGCAAGCGCTGGCGCTCGAGGGCGTCCGGCGAGCGATCGACTATCAGGACCCGGCCTACGCGGCGCTCTACCTCAGCCGGCTCGAGCGCCTCAGTGCGCTGGAAGATTGCCGGCAATTGCGGCCGGACGGCTCGAGTGACGGTGGCAGCGGCGAGCGGGGGCTCATGGAGGTCGTTGCCGTCAGTCTCGCACTGTGGATGACCTTCGAGGACACGATCCGCGTGGCCGACCTGAAGACGCGCGCGGCCCGGTTCGCGCGCGTGCGCGCCGAGGTGCGCGCGGCGCCGGATCAGCTCCTCGGCATCAGCGAGTTCATGAAGCCCCGCGTCGCGGAGATCGCCGGGACCCTGCCCGCCGCGATCGGAGCTTGGGTGCTGCGCTCGCCGCGGATGTCAGGCTGGCTCGGCCGTGCAACGGGAGGCCGACGCATCCGCACCCACACCGTGAGCGGATTCCTCCTCCTGCACGCCCTCGGCGGTCTGCGCCGCTGGCGGCGCGGAACGTTGCGCTATGTCGAGGAGAACGCGCGCCTCGAGGACTGGCTCGCCCGCATCGAGCGGCTGGCCCCCGGCCACTACCCGCTCGCGGTCGAGCTGGCGCGGGCGCAACGCCTCATCAAGGGCTACGGCGAGACACACGAGCGCGGATGGCGGAGCTTCGCGACGTTGCTCGCCCGCCTCGAGGAGCTCGCCGCAAGGCCGGACGGCGCATCGGTACTGGCGCGGCTGCACGAGGCGGCGCTCGCGGACGAGGAGGGAGCGGCGCTCGCGCGCGAGCTCGCCTCACTGGCGACGGCGGCGCAGCCGCAGGCGGAAGGCGAGCGCCTGAGCGCCTGAGCCGGGCGCTACCCGACGGCCGCCGGGGCCTCGATCTCGATCAGCAACTCCGGCAGCGCAAGAGTGCTCACGCCGATGAACGTGTTTGGGGCGGATGTCGCATCGCCGTAGAACTCCGCGATCTGCCCGAGTACCGGCCCGAGCTCCTCGGGCGAGCGCTCGACCACGTGGGTGTGCAACCGCAGCACATCCGCGGGCGATGCCCCGGCCGCTGCCAGGACTGCGCGGATGTTGGCCAGCGCCGGGCGCGTCTGGGCAGCAAGGTCGCCGGGACCGACGCGGTTGCCGTCCTTGTCCCCTGTAACTTGACCGGTGAGGTGCAGCACGGGGGTCCGGAAGCGGCCTCGGCGGTCCCATTGCGCTCACGGCGTCCCTGGCTTACGGCCTGAATGCCCCCGCGCTCCTGGCCACCCTGGCCTTGCGGCAGCCGCGCGCACCGCCGCGCCGGTGAGGCCCCTGCCGGAGCCTCTGGCTCCGGGGCCTCGCTCCATGCTAGAGTGACACTTACTTTAGGTGTCAACTAGTTGTGCGGCGGGACCCATGGCCACGAGAGTCACACAACTTCGCATCCTGCAGGCCGCCATCGAGCTCTTCAATGCCGAGGGCACGGCCGCCATTTCCGCGAGCCGCATCGCCGAGCGTTGCGGCATCAGCAAGGGTAACCTGCAGTACCACTTCCCCAACAAGCGCGACGTCATCTTCGCTGTCTTCCAGCTCGCGATCGGCGAGATGAACGCCGGCTGGTATCGCGATCATCTGGAGCCGACGCTCGATCACATGGCGGCCATGTTCGTGCGCCAGCTGCAGCTCATCGTCAAGTACCGCTTCTTCTACCGGGAGCTCGCCGACCTGTTGCGGCAGGATCCAATGCTGCGGCGTCGTTATGCGCAAAATCGGGAGCGACGAATCGCCGTCATCGAGAAATTCATGCAGGCGCTCGCTGACCGCGGGTCGATGCGCCTGCCCCCGGACCCGAAGCGCTTGCGCTCGATCGTCGAGGTCACCTGGATTCTGTCCGAGAACTGGGTGAATTACATCGAATATCAGGATCGAGAGACGAGCTGTGCGACGATCCAGGAAGGCTATGCGGCGATCCTGGAGGTGCTGCGGCCCTATCTTTGCGCGGATCCGCAGCAGATCACCGAGACGTCCTCCTGTACGATCGAGCGGCTCCTGCCCCCCTTCATCCGCACCGCAGCGGTGCAATGAACTCGTCACTGCATCCCGAAGGGGCGCGGACACACCCCCATTAGGCCGGCCAGCCTAAAGCGCTGCTGTACAAGCGCGAATGCGATGGAGACAGTATCCCGCCAGGAGAGTCTCGGCGGCCGCGGGTTAGAACTCAACCGGCCGCGTGCCACGTGCCGCAGCTGCCGACTGCTCCTAATGAGTCCATGAGACACAAGAAGCTGCGGCGTAGCCGCGACCGGGAGCATCACGATGCGATCGAGTGCAAGTCGCCCGTTCGGCCTGTTGACCGAGTCCGCGCTCGTTCTTGCTTTGGTTTCCTTGCTTGCGCTGGCCTGTCCGGCAGTTGCCGGCGAGGCATCGCCGAGCGCAGGCGCCTCCGTCTCCAACAGGAGTCAGGCCGCGGCGCCGCCTGACACGCCCGCCAATGGGACGCAGGCTGCGCCCGCAGTCGACGCCACGCAGCAGTTGAATGCAGTGGTGGTCACGGGCTCGCTGATCCGGCAACCGTCGCTGACCGGCTCCGCGGCCCTGCAAGTCGTCAACGCCCAGGACATCAAGGCGGCGGGCACGCAGACGATCGAAACGCTGCTGGACAGCCTGCCTTCGGTGCAGGGGAATTTCTCGCTCACGCAGACTTCCAACCCGGGTGGCGCTCGCGGCGTGGCCAGCGTCGATCTGCGCGGTCTCGGGCCCTCGCGAACCCTCACGCTGATCGACGGCAAGCGCGTCATGCCGGGAAGTCCGCTCGGCGGCCCGGAGGCGGACCTGAACTTCATCCCGCCGGCCCTGATCGAGCGGGTCGACGTGCTGACCGGGGGCGCATCCGCGATTTACGGCTCCGACGCCATCGCCGGCGTGGTCAACTTCATCATGAAGAAGGACTTCAGCGGGTTCACCATCGACAGTCAGGGAAGCATCACCGGCAGCGGCGATGGCGCGGGCTACGACACGACGCTCATCTGGGGCAACAACTTCGGGGACGGCGGCCACGCCGGCAACGTGACGCTGTATCTCGACTACACTCACTTCAATGCCGTGACGGACGGCCAGCGCGGCTTCGGCAAATATGCGCTGGCCACCCTTCCCAGCGGCCTGCCGGCGACCAGCACGGCGCAATGTCAGGGTGTCTACGGCCCGGCCAGCATGGTCGCCTTCGATCGCTGCACCGCCGGCTCGTCCGCGGTCCCCAACGGCGCCTTCACCAGCACCGATCGCGCCGCGGCGGGCCTCGTCTCATCCGGAATCATTGACCCCGCCGGCACGGCCACCATCCTTCCGGCAAACGGCTCGCAGTACAACTTCAATCCGCTGAATTACCTGCATCTGCCCGATGACCGCTACAGCCTCGGCGGTTTCGCCCATCGGCAGATCGATTCCCACCTCGATTTCTACGGCAGCGCGATGTTCATGCACGATACGAGCACGACGCAGGCCGCGCCGGATGCGATCATCAACACCTTCAAGGTCAATTGTAACAATCCGCTGCTGTCGGCACAGGAGCAGCAGTGGCTCTGCGCCGATGCCGGGCTGGCGCCGACGCAGCTCGCCAATGTGATCTACTACAAGCGTACGGTCGAAGCCGGCAATCGCGAGGACAACATCAGTCACACGGACTATCGGATGGTATTCGGGGCGCGGGGCAAGCTCGTCGACGATTTCTCTTACGATGTGTCAATTCAGCGCGGGGAGGCGATGCTGGATGAGAGCTTCACCGGCAACCTGTCGACGACGAATCTGCAGCAGGCGCTGCTCGTGACCACCGGGCCCGGCGGCAGTCCCGTTTGCGAGAATCCGGCCGGCGGTTGCGTGCCGGCCGATATCTTCCAGGTCGGCGGGCTGACGCCGGTGGCGCTGCAGTACCTCGGCATCACCTCGCAGGAGCAGGGTAACACCGTGCAGGAGGTTGGCTCGGCCACCGTGAGCGGCGACCTGACGCCGTACCACATCGTCAGTCCGCTCGCCGAGCACGGCGTGGCCGTTGCCGTCGGGATCGACTATCGGCGGGAATCGTTGAATTTCAATCCGGACTATGCGCTCACGAGCGGCGCGCTCGGCACTCCGACCTTGCCGGTATCGGGTCGCTTCAACGTACGCGAATACTACGGCGAGGCGCAATTGCCGCTCATCGAGGATCGGCCGTTCGCCAAGCTTCTGGGATTCGATACGGCGTATCGCCTATCGGACTATTTGATCGAGGGCCGTGCCAGCAGTCTCATGACGCACGCCTATAAGTTCGGCGTGCGGTACGCGCCGATTCGCGATGTCACCCTGCGCGCAAGCTGGAATCGCGCGGTGCGCGCGCCCGATCTGAACGAGCTGTTCGCACCGACCACGGTCGGCAGTGTCTCGGGCAGCGATCCGTGTGCCGGCGTGGTGAATCCCGCGACGGGCGTCGTTGCGGGAGGCGCGACGCTCGCGCAATGCGAGCGTACCGGTGTGACGCCCGCGCAATATGGGACGATCGTGCAATGCGCCGCCGGCCTCTGCAACGGGCTGCAGGGCGGCAACGGGAGCCTGCAGGCCGAGTCGTCGATCACCCGGCAGCTCGGCCTGGTATTGACGCCGCGCTTTCTCAAGGGCTTCTCCGCCACGATCGATTACTACGAGATCACGATCTCGCAGGAGATCGGCACCATCCCGTTCAGCACTCTCATGGGCGAATGCATAGCGACCGGAACGTTCTGCAGCTCGATCCATCGCGGCCCGGCCGGCGAGCTGTTCGGTTCACCCACCGCATACGTCTCCGGAGCGAACGTCAACGTCGGCTTCGTCAAGGAGAAGGGCGTGGATTTTGGCTTCCGCTATGCCCGCGGCCTGAGCGCCCTGGGATTGCACGACGCGGGCCGGGTACAGCTGACCTTCGCGGGGACGCTGCTGAGCTCGTTGCAGGAGGAAGCCGCGCCGGGGATCCCCGTCTACGACTGCGCGGGACTGTACGGGCTCACCTGCGGGTTCCCCCGGCCAAAGTGGCGACACACCATGCGTGCAACCTGGTTCGCGCCGCCGGACTGGCGCCTGGCCGGGCTCGGCGTGTCGTTGCGATGGCGCTTCATCGGCGCCGTAGGGCTCGACAAGAATCAGACCGGCACCGCTCTCGCCTCGGGCACGCCGGATCTGGTCGATGCGCACCTCGGCAGGCGCCAGTACCTCGATTTGACGCTGTCTTACCAGATGCGCGCGCAGGATGTCTCCTTCCGCCTGGGAATCAATAACCTGACTGACAGCAATCCGCCGCTGACGTCGACGGCCGGGGTGGACGGTTTCTCGAATCCGAACTTCTTCGGTGATGCCAACACATTCCCGGTGCTTTACGATTCCCTCGGCCGGGTGTTCTTCTTCGGGCTGACGGCGAATTTCGACTGATGGGCGCGGGCGCGGCATGCAAGCGGGGGACGGAATGATGTTGCTGAAGCGGTTTCTGTCGGCGAGAGTGTCTTGTGCGCTGATCTGGGCGGCGGCTGCCCTCTGGGGGCCGGCGCTCGCGGCAGGCGGCAATCCTCACCCCGGCGACGTGCAGTCCGTTGCCGTCGATCCCAGGCTGTACCAGGCGCTCGAGTGGCGCAATATCGGTCCGTTCCGGGCGGGACGCACGACGGCGGTGGCCGGCGTGCCCGATCAGCCGGCGACCTTCTATATCGGCAGCTCGGGCGGCGGCGTCTGGAAGACCGTCGATGCCGGCGAGTCCTGGGATAACGTTTCCGACGGGTTTTTCGCCGTCGGCGGCATCGGCGCCATCGCGGTGGCGCCCTCCGATCCCAAGGTCATCTATGTGGGGACCGGTGAAGCGTCCATTCGGGGGCAGACGACGTCCCCCGGTGATGGGGTCTACAAGTCGACCGACGCCGGGAAGACCTGGGTGCATCTGGGCCTTGCCGACACCCTGCAGATCGCAGCTGTCGCCGTCGATCCCACGAACCCGGACGTGGTCTATGTCGCCGCGCAGGGCAACCCCTGGAAGCCGAGCGGCGCTCGCGGCGTGTACCGTTCCCGCGATGGCGGCAAGACCTGGAGCCGGGTGCTGTTCGTGAATCCGACGACCGGAGCTCATGACCTGAGCATCGATCCGAGCAATCCGCAGGTCCTGTACGCCGCGCTCTGGGATCATCGGCGTCGGCCGTGGAATATTCGCAGCGGCGGCCCCGGCAGCGGCCTGTGGAAGTCGACCGACGGCGGCAGCAGCTGGCATCGCCTGCGCCAGGGATTGCCGGCCTTGATGGGCAATGCCGGTGTGTCGGTGTCGCCGGTCGACCCGCAGCGGGTCTACGCGATGATCGAGGCGGTCCACGGTGGCGTGTTCCGTTCGGATGACGCAGGGCGAACCTGGCGGCGGTGCAACGGGGACGCCGGTATGCGCGACCGGGGCTGGTACTACACCCGCATCTACGCCGATCCGCAGCAGAAGGACACCGTCTACGTGCTCGCGAACTCGATAGTGAAGTCGACGGACGGCGGGATGACGTTTCGGGAGGTCCGCAACCCCCACGGCGACAATCACGACCTCTGGATCAATCCCAGCGACGACAGGATCATGGTGGAGGGCAATGATGGCGGCGGTGTCGTCACGCTCGATGGCGGCCGGACCTGGTCGAGCGACCTCAATCAGCCCACAGGGCAGTTCTACCGCGTGTTCGCGGATGACCGTTTTCCCTACTGGGTCTACGGCGGCCAGCAGGATTGGGGATCCATGAGCATCGCCAGCAGCACTTTGCACAACGGCATCGGGCGGCAGGACTGGCACGTGGTCGGAGGCGGCGAGAGCGCCTGGATCGGCGCGGATGCGCACGATCCCACTTTCGTCTACGCCACGGGTATTCTCGGGGACGTCACCGAGTACGACTCCAAGGATGGCCAGATTCGCCAGATTCCTCCATACGACTATTTCGCCGCCTTCCGCCCCGCGAGCGAGTTGCAGTACCGATCCAACTGGACCGCTCCGCTGCTCGTTTCCGCCCATGACCCCAAGGCGATCTACTACGGCGCCCAGGTCGTGTTCAAATCCACCGATCGTGGCACCCATTGGCAGGCGATCAGCCCCGATCTGACCCGCCATGAGCTGGCGAAGGAGGGCGTCGACGGAGGCCCGATCAGCATCGAAGGGGCGGGGGGCGAGACCTACGACACCATCACCTACATCGCCGAATCGCCGGTTGCCGCCGGCACGCTGTGGGTGGGGTCCGACGACGGTCTGGTGCACCTGACCCGTGACGACGGGGCTCACTGGACCGATGTCACGCCGCGGGGGATGCACGACGCTGAGGTCGAGTCCATCGAGCCCTCGCCGCACGACCCGGCGAAGGCGTATCTCGCGGTGTCCCGCTACAAGTTCGGCGATTTCGCGCCGATGCTCTATCGCACGGACGACTACGGCAGGACCTGGCACAGCATCACCTCCGGACTGCCTGCCGACATGTTCGTCCGGGTCGTGCGCGAGGACCCGGCGCGGTCGGGGCTCCTCTATCTCGGCACGGAGAATGCGCTCTTCATCTCATTCGACGACGGCGGGCATTGGCAGCCGTTCCAGCTCAACTTTCCCCGGGTGCCGGTCACCGACTTGAAGGTCCACGAGGGCGATCTCATCGCCTCCACCGAAGGGCGCGCGTACTGGGTCCTCGATGACCTGAGCTCGCTCGAGCAGCTCGATGCCCACGCCGCGGAGGTGGCAAGCGCGGGCACATACCTCTTCGACCCCCGCCCCGCCTATCTCCTGGATCGGCACGGCGGTCCGCCCGCCCTCCTGCCGAACCTCGGCGCCAATCCGCCCGACGGCGCCCTCATCCGCTATGAGCTCCCGGCGGCGGCTGCCGACGCCTCGAGCACGGTCGTGCTGGAGATCCTCGATGGGGCGGGGCACCTCATCCGCAGGTTCACGAACCAACCCGTCAAGCCCCAGGCGCGCAGCCTCGTCAAGGGGGTCGAGAGGCTGCCGCCGGCCCCGCCGCTTCCTGCCAAGGCCGGCATGAACGCGTACGTCTGGAATTTGCGCGTGGCTCCCTACACGCCGGTGTCGGACACGATCCGCTATGTGAGTCAGGTGCCCTACCGGGTTGCGCCCGGCGATTACACCGTGCGTCTGACTTACGGAGGCCGGTCAATGAGCCGGAGCCTCGATGTCCGCAACGACCCGCGGCACGCCGCGGTCACGGCCGCACAATGGCGGCAACAGCAGTTGCTGCTCGCGCAGCTGGGGGCGATGGTCGATGACATTCATCGCTCGACGAACGACATGCGAGCCATTGCGCATCGGGCACAGGTCCTGATGCGGCGCGCGGCCGGCGCCCCGGAGGCGGCCGCCGTCCGGCGGTCGGGCGGCGCGCTCATCGCGCGGATCGCGCAGTGGGAGGAGCAGGTGCCGCAGCCGAAACTGCCGCACGGCGTGCAGGACTACGTCTCCTTTCCCAGCCGGCTGCTGAGCACTCCCGTGCTCAATCTGATTTCCATGGTGGACCAGGATCCGCCGGTGACCGCCGCGGCCCAGGCCGAGGCGCGGGACCTCACCGAGCGCTGGTCCGCGAGCCGGGCGCAGATGGCGCGGATCAAAGAGCGCGAGCTCGCGGCATTCGAGGCGCAGCTGCGCCGCGCGGGCTTGCCGGCCGACCTTCCGCCGTGGCATCCCGGCAGCCCGCCGCCACCGCGAGTAAGCACTGTGCATCCCTGAGGGCCAGGCGCCATGTCCGCTCCCACGCGCGCCGCTTCGAGAAGAGCCTTCGTGGGCTCTGCGCTCCTGCTGGCCGGAGGCCTGGGGGCCATGCCCCTGGCGGGCGCCCGCGGCCGCGGCAGTCCGCTCTGGGATTTCTACGAAACCACGCTCCGGGGCGCCAAGTACATCGACCTCACCCACGCCATGGCCCCCGGCGGGCCGCTCGGCGAGGGTTTCGTCGATTTCAAGGTAGGGCCGGCGCGCGCCAATGTCTCCATCCCCGGTCTCATCCGCAAAGGACAGCCGTTCAGCTACGCGGGGCAGGGAGTTGCCATCACCGCCTACGATCTACCGATGGACCACATCGGCACTCAACTTGGACCGCCGGCCCATCTGAACAATCACGGCGCAACGATCAGCGACATCCCGGCCACCGTGGCGCTGCGGCCGCTGGCGGTCGTCAATGTGGCTTCCCAGGTCGCTGCCGATGCGGGCTACCAGGCCACCGTCGCCGACGTGAAGGCTTGGGAGCGGTGCCATGGCCCCATTCCTCCGGGGTCCGTGGTGATGATCCGCTCGGATTGGTCGAAGCGGTGGCATGATCCAAAGCGCTTCACCGCGCGACCGTTTCCGGGTGTGACTCTGGCGGCGCTGCAATACCTGCATCTGAAACGGCACATCCTGATGCACGGACACGAGCCGCTCGACACCGACGACACCGCGCCCAGATTCGTCGGTGAGCGTTGGCTGCTCGGGCACAACTTCGCGCAGGCCGAGGGTGTCGCGAATCTCGACCAGGTCCCCGAAAGCGGCGCTCTGATCAGCATCGGATTCGCAAAGTTCGAGGGCGGAACCGGCGGCTTCGCCCGCTACATTGCCATCGCACCGGCCGACTGGCCGCTTGGCACCACGATCGACGAGCAGTCCGGCGCTCCATTGCCGACCCATGTCCGTCCGTTGCGCCGCGGTCCGGACGGCGTGTTGCGGGAGTCCTCGGCCGGGGTGGCTGCGCCGCCCCCGCCAGCGAGGGCGGGCGGGGCGAAGTTGCGCCAGGCCTGGCGGCGTAAACCGTAGCTATACACCGTCGGGCCGCTCAGGAAGATTACGCTCAGAATGTCTGCCCCCGTCGTCGCACAACCCAAGCCGTATCTCATCGCCCTCGAGGGCGGCCGTACGTATTTCTGGTGCGCCTGCGGCCGCTCGGTGAACCAGCCGTTTTGCGACGGCTCCCATCGGGGCACGGGCATCGAGCCGCGCCGGATCGTCGCCGCGCAGACGGCGGAGGTATTGCTCTGCGGCTGCAAGCACACGGGCGGCGCGCCCTTTTGCGACGGTGCGCACACCAATCTGCCGGGAGGCTCGCCGCTCGATGATCCGGACAGCCCCGCCAATCGGTCCGTTCCCGTGGTCACCGAGTGTGACGGGCCGCGACGCTGGTTGGACGGCGGATGCTACGTCGTTTCGCCGGCGTCGACGCCGAAGGTCGTGCGGGAACACCTCCGCTACTGCTATCTCGTCACCCCGGAGCTCGGCGCCCGCTATCAGACGCAGCTGTTTCTGGAAGTGCGAGGCGGCCCTTCGCCGACTCTGTCCCTGGGCGAGCGCGAGCTGATCCTTTTCGTAGCCTGCGGCGGCGGGCGCATCTGCATCTCCGGCCGGGAGTTCGAGATCAAGGCCAACGACGGGGTTTACCTGCGCTGCGGAGAAGCGCTGCAGCTGGTTCCGGCGGCCGGCGAGACACTCCAGGTGTTCGCGCTCGCGCACCCGCAGGGAGTGCTCGAATGGCCGGCGGCGATGCCGGACAACTTCAATGCCGAGTATCCGCAGCGCACGGTGTCGGTCGATGCGGCGCAACGCACGGCGATGGGGCCCCGCTACTTCCAGCTCCTCGTGGACAAACGCGTCGGCTCCCGGCTCATTACCCAATTCATCGGGCACATCCCGCGCTCGAAGGCGGCGCCTCACCGGCACCTCTACGAGGAATCCATCATCGTACTGGCGGGCCAGGGATACGTGTGGACCGAGAGCGCCAAGGCAGCGGTCGGGGCCGGAGACGCGATCTTCCTGCCGCGCAAGCAGCTGCATTCGCTCGAGGCTACCTGCGCGGACGGCATGTTTGTCGTCGGCGTGATCTGCCCCGGCGACAACCCCACCATCAACTATTACGACTAGCGTGCCGCGCAAGCGGTCCTTCGGCTCAACGACCAAAAACCTGGAGAGTCTGCAAACGTGTCGAACTCAATCAGCAGAGATACGAGGATACTGGCCTGCTCTCTCCTGGGACTCACCGCGGCGGCGGCGCTGCCGGCCCTGGGCGCGGCGGCCGACACCGGCGGCGACACGGACCGGCTGACGGAGGTCGTGGTCACCGCGAACAAGCTGAATGCGGCCGATGCGATCACGGTGCCGGCCTCGATCCAGGCCATTTCGGGCGAGGCGCTGCAGCGCGAGGACGCCTCCGGCATCATGAGCATCGCCGGGCAGGTCCCCGGGCTGTCGATCCAGGACCTGGGACCGGGCGACAAGAAGTACGTCATCCGCGGGATCAATTCCACGGGCTCCTCCACGGTGGGCGTGTATTACGGCGAGGCGGTCATCACTCAGGGCAACGGCGACGACGGCGGCGGCTTCCAGCCTGACATCCGGCTCTATGACATCCAGAGGGTCGAGGTGCTGCGCGGTCCGCAGGGTACCCTCTACGGGGCGAGTTCCATGAGCGGCACCATACGCTACATTCCGAAGGAGCCGGACATGGACCGCGTAGGCGGCTATCTCTCGCTCGAAGGCTCGCAGACACAGCATGGCGGCAACAACTACAACACCAACGGGGCGCTGAACCTGCCCATCGTCGACAACGTGCTGGCGCTGCGTGTGGTCGGGTGGCGACTCCATGATAGCGGGTATGTCGACCAGACCCGCGTCGGCAGCGGAGTCACGGCCGTCGTCAACGGTGCGACGGTGCCCGTCGCAGGCGTCGGCTTCGTCAAGGGGGTCAACGACGATGAGGTTGGCGGTGGCAGGGCCATCCTGCGCTACCAGCCCACCGATCACCTGACGATCGATCTCGACTACACGGCGCAGACGGAGACCTCGGGCGGCTCCTCGCGCTGGACGCCGCCGGGTGTCGCGGCCTTTGCCGGCGGTCCCATCGCGCCGGCACAGGGCTGCGATCTCTGCAATACGGATGTCACGCGCAGTCCCTGGAGCGACAGCCTCAAGGTCTACGGCGCAACGCTCAAGTGGCATACTGAATTCGGCGAGCTCACGGCGACGAGCCACCAGTTCAACCGCAACACCGGTTTTACGTTCGACTCCACTCCCATCCTGGTCTCCTTCGGCGTGCCGGTGCCGGCCGAGACGCTCGAGCCGCGCGAGCGCCGATCCAACTCCAGCGAGGCGCGGTTCGCGACCGCACTGAATTCCCCGGTGAACTTCGTGGTGGGCGCCTTCCGCGAGCAAACCACCCAGGATCTCGCCGTGGATGTGATCACCACGAACGCGCTCGGCTTCGTGAGCGGCCCGTTCAGTAGCGCCAATAGCGCGGACGCACTGAATTTCCCGGGGGTCGGTGACACGTTCTTCGGGCGCTCGGACCACCGCGGGGATGTCCAATGGGCCGGCTTCGGCGAGGCCACGTGGAAGGTGACGCCGCGCCTGACGGCGGTGGCGGGTGCCCGCTATTTCACCGAGAGCCTCGAGGGTTTCCAGGTGCAGACCCATCCCTTCGGCGGCTTCCCGCCGGGAACGCCGACCGAGGTGCCGCTCTTCGACCCGCACCAGAGCTTCCACAAGGTGACCTGGAAGGGCAATCTCAGCTACAAATTCAATGAGGCGGCGCTCGCCTACGCCACGGTGGCGACGGGCTTTCGCAGTGGCGGTCTCAACGCCAAGAGCGAGCCGTTCGAGCCGATTCCCGCGGCCTACGCTCCCGATAATCTGACCAACTACGAGCTCGGCATCAAGGGGCGGCTGGCTGATGGGCTGTTCGAGTATCAGCTGGACGGCTACCTTATCGATTGGAACGACATCCAGGTGCAGCTGACGACGGCGGACGCGGCCTTCGTCTATCAGGGCAACGCGGGCAAGGCGCAGGTCAAGGGAGCGGAATTCGAGCTGCGCGCCCGCCCGTTCCGCTACCTGACCGGCACGCTGACCGGCTCGTATCAGCACGCCGTACTCACGCAGGGTGCGAGCGCGCAGCAGAAGGTCCTCAATCCGACCCTCGGGGTCACGGGGGACAGGATTCCGAACGTACCGGACTTCCAGTTCAGCGCGCAGCTCGACTATACGCATCCGGTGGTGGGCGACTGTCTCGCCAGCCTCGGGGCGGACGTCACCTATCGGGGCGCGGTGAACGCGTACTTCGCGTCCAATCCATTCGACCTGCCGCTGCCGTCCTACACGCTGTTGAATCTGCGCGCGGGGGTCATTTACGGCGAATGGACCGTTACGGCATTCGTGCACAACGCGGGCAACGAGCGGGCCCAGGTATCTGCCATCAATTCCACCCAGGATCCGTACGCGTTGCTCACGGTCCAGCCGCGGACCATCGGACTCACCGTGACCCGCAGGTTGTAAGCCTGTGGCCGACGCCCGAGAGGAAAGCGTGAGCGCTGGTGGTGCGAGCGAGCGGGAGCAGGGCCTTAGGCGTAGCCTCGGCAAGGCCCAGATCGTCATGATCGGCCTGGGCGGGGCCATTGGCACGGGCCTTTTCATGGGTAGCGGTCTGGCGGTGGGCTACGCCGGCCCGGCGGTCATCGTGAGCTATGCGCTCGCCGGATTCGTCGCGCTCGTCATGGTCTTCAGTCTCTCCGAGATGGCGGTCGTGCACCCGACCGCTGGCTCGTTCGGCACTTACGCCGAGACGTATCTCAACCCCTGGGCGGGATTCGTGGTGCGCTACACCTACTGGATCGCGCAAGTCATCGCGATCGGCGGCGAAGCGGTGGCCGCCGGCCTCTACATGCAGTACTGGTTCCCGCACGTGCCCGTCTGGGCGTGGGCGCTGGGGTTCTGTCTCGTGCTGCTCTACTTCAACTCCCGCTCCGTCGGCAGCTTCGGCACGCTGGAGTCGTGGCTGGCCCTGATCAAGGTCGTGGCGATCGTCCTCTTCATCATCCTCGGGCTGGTCCGCATCCTCGGTCTCGGCCAGCCGGCCATCGGCCTGCACAATCTCACGGGGCTCCCGGGCGGGTTCCTGCCGAAGGGCGTGGCGGGACTCTGGATGGCCGTCACGGTGGGGATCTTCTCCTTCAACGGGATCGAGGTCATCGCCGTGACCTCCGGCGAGACCGAGAATCCGCGAGTCGCGATTCCCGCGGCGCTGCGCACCATGGTGCTGCGGCTGTTTCTCTTCTACGTGCTCGCCGTCACGGTCATCGTGGCAATCATTCCGTGGACGGAAACGGGAGTGAAGGTCGTTGCGCAGAGTCCATTCGTCACCGTCTTTCAGAATTCCGGTCTCAGGGACGCGGCCGGGGTGATGAACTTCGTGGTGATCAGCGCAGCGCTGTCGAGCATGAATACCAACGTCTACCTGTGCTCCCGCATGATGTTCTCGCTCTCCCGCGGGGGCTATGCGCCACGGCCGCTCGGGACCCTCAGCGAGCTGGGCAGTCCCGTAGCGGCGATCCTCGTGTCGGGAGTTTTCGTGCTCATGGCGGCCGCAGCGTCAGCGTTTACCCCGGATGCGTACGCGGATCTGTTCGGCGTGGCGCTCTTTGCAGCCATACTGGTCTGGATCGTCATCCTCGTCAGCCACCTGAGCTTCCGGCGCCGGCATGGAGCGGCCGATCTGCCGGTGCGCATGCCGTTCTTCCCGTGGATGCAGTACGCCGGAATAGCCATGCTGGTAGGCGTCCTGGTGACCATGGGCCTGGACCCGACACTCGACGTATCGTGGCTCTACGGGGTTCCCTGGGTGGCGCTCATCTCGCTGGCCTACTTCGTGCGGCGGGCACGGCTGCGGATCGCGTCCGCCCGGCCGCCCGACGAGGGCTGATCCGGCACATCAGCGCCGATTATCGTGAAAAGCGTCGAGACATCCAGATTGCCGCCCGACACCACGGCGCAGACCGGGCGATACGGATGGCGGCCGCGCTGGGCCGCGGTCGCCGAAATCGCGCCCGGGCCTTCGACGATCACTGTGTTGCCGGAACTCACGGTGTCGATGCGATGTCGCAGGGAGTCGGGCCGCCGCGCGAGCACGCCATTGCCCACCGGCCGGACCTTGAACGAACCCGTGAGCTGCATGCAGTCGAGTTTGACATGCACCTTGCAGCGCGCGCCGCGGCGAAGCCGAGCACCAGGCGCGAGCGTGCCGCGATCGGGTCGGGCCGGCCGTGCGCGACGCGGATGTCGCCGAGGCTCACGGCGGTGACTGTTGGTGTTGGCATGAGGCCGTAACCCGGAAAGGTGGAAGATGACTATTGACTTTGATGCGCTGCGGCGCAGGTTTCCGTTGCTCGAGCGCAAGACCTACCTTAACAGCGGCTCATACTGCGCACTGGCAGACACGGTGCGCGATGCTTTCAACGCCTACATGGACGATCGGCTGGCTGTGGGCGCCAACTGGGACGTCTGGGTAACCAAGAACGAAGCCGTCCGGGCGGCGATGGCCGGTGTGCTGCGCGTTACGCCCGATGAGATCGCGGTGACCGCATCCGCCTCGGCAGGGATCAATGCGCTTGCGAGCGCGTTGGATTTCACGGGGCCGCGCAGGAAGGTGGTCATCAGCGACTTCGAATTTCCCACCAACGCGCAGATCTGGCATGCTCAGGCGAGACTGGGCGCCGAGGTGGTGCACGTGCCGCCGGCGGCCGATGGCCATATCCCGCTCGAGAACTTCGAGCGCGTGATCGACGAGCGGACGCAACTCGTCGCCGTCACGCAGGTCTGCTTCCGCAACGGTGCCCGGCTCGACATCGCCGGCATCACGCGACTCGCGCACGAGAGAGGCGCTCGCGTGATGGTCGACTGCTACCAGGCCATCGGCGCCATGACGGTCGACGCGAGGGCGCTGGATGTCGACTTCGCCGTCGGCGGCATGCTGAAGTACCTGCTCGGGACCGCAGGCATCGGCTTTCTTTACGTGCGCTCGGAGCTCATCGGGGAGCTGGTGCCGAGCCACTCCGGCTGGTTCGCGCAGCAGGACATCTCGGCCATGGACATCACGGCGAACCGTCCGTCGCCGAGCGCGCGGCGCTTCGAGGCCGGCACGCCACCCGTCGTCAACTGCTATGCCGCGGAGGCGGGGCTGAAGATCATCCTGGAGACCGGAACCGATGCGATCGAGGAGCGCGTCCGATCATTGACGCGGCGTTGCATGCAACGGCTGACTTCCATCGGGTGGCCGTCCGTGACGCCTGCGGACGATGGGCGCCGGGGCCCCATGGTGGCAGTGCCGTCGCGCGATGCGGCAGGCCTTTTCGCGCGGCTCCTGGAGCAGGATATCGTCACCTCCTTCCGGGACAACAACATCCGTGCCACCGTTCATTTCTACAATTCGGCGGCCGACATCGATCGCTTCGTGGCCGCCATGGCTGGCCATCGCGGTCAATTCGGACCGCAAACCTGAGGCTGCCGGCATGAGCACGCGTGCCTTTCCAGTCGAGATGTTGCGGCAGCGGTTTCCCGCCCTGCGTTCCGCGGGGCTCGGGGTCTTCTTCGACAATGCCGCGGGCGCACAGGTGCCCAATGGGGTGATCGAGGCGGTCCGCCATCATCTGATCGAGCACAACGTGCAGCGCGGCGGGCGCTATGGCCGCAGCCTCGCGGTGGATGCCACGATCTCGCGCGCCCGCTCGCGGGTGGCCGCGCTCATCAATGCGAGGCGGCCCGAGGAGATCGCCTTCGGAATGAATGCGACGTCGTTCATCCGCATGGTAAGCCTGGCGGTCGGCCAGATGCTCGCCGAGCGGAACGAGATCATCGTCACCGACCTCGATCATGAGGCGAACGTCGCCACATGGCTCGCGCTGGAGCGGATGGGGGCAAAGGTACGCTGGTGGCACATGCGGCAGGACGGTTGTCTGCACGCGGAGGATCTAAGCGCAGTGCTCGGCAGTCGTACGCGCCTGGTTGCCTGTACGCTTGCATCTAACGCCATCGGAAGCGTCGTCGACGTGTGCGCGGCCGCGAACCTGGCGCACTCGGCTGGGGCGGAGATCTTCGTCGACGCGGTCCATTACGGTCCGCACGGCGTAATCGACGTGCAGGCTCTCGATTGCGATTATCTCGTCTGCTCGGGTTACAAGATCTTCTCCCCGCACATGGGCTTTCTCTGGGGACGCTACGAGGCGCTCGCCAAGCTGCCCACCTTTCGCGAGGACTTCATCCCCGATGAGCCGCCGGGCAAGCTCGAGGCGGGAACCTTCATCTACGAGAACGTGGCGGGCATGGCGGCCGCGATCGACTATCTGGCGGAGGTGGGGCGCGCCGTGACGGGGCGCAGCGGCCCGGCGTCCGAAGGATCGATCCGGGAGGACTGCCGCACGGCCATGGCCGCGATACGGGAGTATGAGCAGGGCCTGTCGCGTGAGCTGCTGCGGGTGTTGCGCGATTGCGGCGCCGAGATCTACGGCCTGCGCGGGGAGGAGCAGGTGCGCGCGCGGGTGCCGACTGTCTGCTTCAATCTTCCGGGCTTGGCGCCCGCGACGGTGACAAAGGCCGCCGCCGCGGAAGGCATCGGCGTGCGGGACGGGCACATGTACTCCCCGCGCCTCATGCGCCGACTCGGCCTGGCCGTGGAGAGCGGCGCGGTGCGCGTATCGCTGGCGCACTACAACACCGTCGAGGAGGTGCGGCAGCTCGGCGCCGTGCTCTCGCGGCTGCCCCGGCCAGTCACCTCCGTGACCGCCGGATAGGCGGCGCTATACTGCGCCGTCGCGGGAGGCGCATACGTGACTCGAGCTGAATTCGCCGTTCTCGGGGCCGGGGCCATCGGCTCGATACTGGCGGCGCACCTGGCGCGCGCCGGGCACTCCGTGACCGTCATCGCCCGCGGCGAGCGGGCGCGCGCGCTCGAGCGGGATGGACTGCGGATCCGGGGACTCGCCGACTTCGCGGTGCGCGTGCCGGTGGTCACCGACCCGGGTCGGCTGCGGGAGGCCGACACCCTCATCGTCGCCATGAAGACACACGGGACCCGCGCCGCGCTCGAGCGCCTGGCGCACGTGCGGGTCGGGGCGGCGCTGTCCATCCAGAACGGCGTGCTCAAGAACGAGCTGCTGGCACGGACTTTCGGCATCGAGCGGGTGCTCGGCGCGCTGGCGGACACCAGCGGCGAGCTGTTGCCTTCGGGGGAGGTCCTCTTCACCCGCAATGTCAGCCTGCCGCTCGGCGAGCTCGGCGGCGGCATCAGCGAGCGGGCGCGGCGCATCGCGGGCCTGATCGATGCCGCGGGTGTCAGGTCGAGCGCGGTAGCCGACATCGTCTCGCTGGAATGGAGCAAGTTCACGGTCTGGCTCGGGCTGGTGAGCATGGCGGTGGCGACGCGGTCCGTGAGCTGGCGTTATCTCACCGACGAAGACTGCGCGCGGGTGCTGGTACGGCTCGCTCGCGAGGTCGCCGCGGTGGCGAGGGCGCAGGGAGTCGCCCTGGTCGAGGGGGCTACGGCCGTGCCGCTGCGGACGATTCTCGAGGCTCCCGAGCCGCAGGCGGTCGCGGCGGTCAGACAGGCCGGAGAGCAGATGCGCCTGCGGGCGCCCGGCCACCGCATGTCGGCGCTGCAGGACCTCGAGGCCGGCCGGCCGCTCGAGGTCGAGGAGACCTTCGGTTACGCGGTCCGAAGAGCCGGGGAGCTCGGGCTGTCGCTTCCGCTGTTGGAGGCGTTCCATCACCTGGTGGCGGCCGTCGATCGCATCCGGCGGGCCGGCGTGGACTAGCGTCGATCCCGATCACCCGGGCCGATCCGCAAGCATTCCCGCCGATGTCGGCCGCGCGGTCGAAAGGGCCGCTCATGCGCCCGGGCCGGCGGGCTGCGCGCCGGGGCGCGTGACCGCCGTCGTCTCGGTGGCGCAGCTCGGGACGCGGCTGGTGCCGCCCGGGGGACGCCTGCTCAGGCGCTATCCGGCGGGCTCGGCGTGGGTTCTGGCGGGGGCTCCGGGAGCGCTGTATCCGGCTCGGGCGCCGCGGGCGCCGTCTCGCGGAGGCCGGCCGCAGGCCGCACGCTCCCCGCCGGCAGCGTCGAGCGCTCCTCGTGCCGATTCTGCAGGATGACGGTGTTCTCGAGCACGAGCGCGATCCCGTCCTCCACCACCTGGATGCTCTTCGACGAATTGCGGGGCATGGGTACCCGCATGGTCACGCAGTAGTTGACGATCGCGGCGGCGATCATGGGCGAGGTATAGCGGCTCTCGCCGACCTGGCCGCTCTCCGGCCGGTGGACCGAGAGCACGACGGTCGCGTTGCCGCCGCCCAGGTCCTCGATGGCGGCGCCGACCACCGCGGCATTCGGCGGCCAGTGTCCCTGCTTGTCTTCCAGCTCGATGAGGGCGTCGACCAGGGTATCGAGCGGAAACTGCAGGCGCCGGGTTTCGTAAATCAGTGTGTTCGCCACGGGCTCGCTCTCGGCAGCGCTGGCAAGCTACCACATCTGCGGCCGGTTCGTGGCCGTATATAAAACCGGGCGCCGGCGCAAGTCTTGTTGCACCGCGCGTGTTTGCGCATAGTGCGCCCGATGGTCACGATCGAATCCCGCATTGCCGCCGAGCTCTCCGTCAAACCGCCGCAGGTCATGGCCGCCGTCGCGCTGCTCGACGGCGGGGCCACGGTGCCCTTCATCGCGCGCTATCGCAAGGAGGCCACCGATGGCCTCGACGATACGCAGCTGCGCACGCTCCAGGAGCGCCTGGTGTATCTGCGTGAGCTCGAGGAGCGCCGCGCCGCGGTGCTGAAGAGCATCGAGGAGCAGGGGAAACTGACGCCGGATCTCAGGCAGAGCCTCGAGGCCGCCGATACCAAGCAGCGGCTCGAAGACCTGTACCTCCCCTTCAAGCCCAAGCGCCGCACCAAGGCGCAGATCGCCCGGGAGGCCGGCCTCGATGTGCTGGCCCGCGCGCTGCTCGCCGATCCGGCGCGCGATCCGCAGACCGAGGCGGCCCAATACCTCAAGGCGCCCTTCACCACGGAGCAGGGCGAGAATCCGGGCGTTGCCGATGCGAAGGCGGCGCTCGAAGGCGCCCGCCAGGTGCTGATGGAGCAGTTCGCAGAGGACGCCGCCTTGGTCGGGGGGCTCAGAGAGCACCTGCGGGCGGGCGCGCGGCTGGTGTCCCGGGTCGCCGAGGGCAAGGAGGAGCCGGGCGCGAAATTCCGCGATTACTTCGACTACCAGGAGCCGCTCGAGGCCATTCCGTCGCATCGGGCGCTGGCGCTCTTCCGCGGTCGCAAGGAGGAGATCCTGCAACTCGCGCTGAAGCTTCCCGAGGAGCTGGAACAGGCCGCGCCGCCCGCCGAGGCACTCAATTCCTGCGAGCGCAAGATCGCCGCGCGCTTCGACATCTCCAGCCGCGGCAGAGCCGGCGATGCGTGGCTGCTGCAGACGGCGCGGTGGACGTGGCAGGTGAAGCTCGCCTGGCAGCTCGAGGGCGAGTTGCTGGCGCAGCTGCGCGAGCGGGCGGAGGAGGAGGCCATCAGGGTCTTCGCCCGCAACCTGCACGATCTTCTGCTCGCCGCTCCGGCCGGTCCCCGGGCCACGATGGGACTCGATCCGGGACTGCGCACCGGAGTCAAGGTCGCGGTGGTGGACAGCACGGGTAAAGTCCTGGATACCGCGACCGTCTATCCGCACGCCCCGCGGAACGACTGGGACGGCGCGCTGCACGCGCTCTGTGCTCTCGCGCAGAAGCACGCGGTCAATCTCGTCAGCATCGGCAACGGGACCGCCTCGCGGGAGACCGACCGGCTGGCGGCCGATCTGATCAAGCGCCACCCGGACCTCAAGCTCACCAAGATCGTCGTCTCCGAGGCGGGCGCCTCGGTGTACTCGGCCTCGGAGCTCGCCTCCCGCGAGCTCCCCGGGATGGATGTGACGCTGCGGGGCGCCGTCTCCATCGCGCGGCGGCTGCAGGATCCCCTCGCCGAGCTCGTCAAGATCGACCCGAAGTCGATCGGTGTGGGGCAGTACCAGCACGACGTCAATCAGACCAAGCTCGCGCGCTCGCTCGATGCCGTGGTGGAGGATTGCGTCAACGCGGTGGGAGTCGACGTGAACACCGCCTCGCCCGCGTTGCTCGCCCGCATCTCCGGGCTGTCGGAGTCGCTGGCCGCCGCGATCGTGCGCCACCGCGACGAGAAGGGCGCTTTCCGCAGCCGGGAAGCGCTGCGCGAAGTGCCGCGGCTCGGCGCCAAGACCTTCGAGCAGGCCGCGGGGTTTCTGCGGATCAACGACGGCGAGAACCCGCTCGACCGGTCGGCGGTGCATCCGGAGGCCTACCCGGTCGTGGAGCGCATCCTCGCGCAGCTGCGCCAGCCGCTCGCCGCAGTGATGGGCGACGCGAGCGCGCTGCGGCAGATCGATGCCGGCCGCTACACGGATGAGCGCTTCGGCCTGCCCACGGTGCGGGACCTTCTGCGGGAGCTGGAGAAACCCGGCCGCGATCCGCGGCCGGAGTTCAAGTCCGCCGTCTTCCAGGAAGGTGTGGAGGACCTGAAGGACCTCAGGCCGGGCATGATGCTGGAAGGGGTGGTGACCAACGTCACCAACTTCGGCGCCTTCGTCGATGTCGGCGTGCACCAGGACGGCCTGGTGCACATCTCCATGATGTCGGAGCGGTTCATCAAGGATCCGCGCGAGCTGGTCAAGGCGGGCGAGGTCGTGAAGGTGAAGGTGCTGGAGGTCGACCTGCAGCGCCGGCGCATCGCGCTCACGATGCGGCTCGCCGAGGCCTCGCCGCGGCCGCGCCCGGATGCCGGCCGCCAGGGTGCCGGCGAGCGCGACCGGGGCCGCTCACCGCGCTCCGGATCGCAGGCGCATTCGCCGCGGAGCACGGAGCCGCAGGGCAACGGCGTGATGGCGGATGCGCTGCAGCGCGCCTTGAAGCGCTGAGTCCGCTCCCCCGCCGCGCCGCACGAGAACGGGGGTGCCGGGGGACGGTCACCGCATCGGCGCGGCGCGAAGCGCCTCGGCCATCGGGCACGCACCGCGCCGGGTACCGCCTCTTCTGCCAGCGGAGGTTGTGGAGCGGGTAGCAGGCCATCGCCGAGCCGAAGCGCATGCCCCGGCGCCGGGCGATGCCATCGAGCGATTGCGACCGCAGGCCGCCGGCGCGAGTAAGATATCCGGCCATGAAGCCTTACGTGGTCTGCCACATGGTGGCGAGCATCGACGGGCGCATCCTGCACAGCCGGTGGCGGCCGCCGGCCCGCGACGGAGGGGATCTCTTCGAGCGCCTGCACGCGAGGATCGGCGGTGACGCCTGGCTCGTCGGCCGCGTGACGGGGCAGGAGTTCGCGAAAGGGCAAGCCTACGATCCCCGCGCGGACCGCACTTTCCCGAGGGAGCCATGGCTCGCCCGCCGCGAGGCGGCCGCCTACGGAGTCGTTCTGGATGCGCACGGGAAGATCGCCTGGGGGCGCGCCGACATCGGCGGCGATCCGATCATCGTCGTGCTCACCGGGCAGGTCTGCGATGCGCATCTGGCCGGACTGCGCCAGGACGGTGTCTCCTACTTCTTCGCCGGAGAGACGACGCTCGATCTGCGCTCCGCGCTCGAGTTTCTCGATCGCGAGCTCGGCGTGAAGCGGCTGCTGCTGGAGGGAGGAGGCCACGTCAACGGCGAGTTCCTGCGCGCGGGCCTCATCGACGAGATCAGCCTCGCCATCTGCCCCGCGGTCGACGGCGCGCGCGGCGCGCCGAGCGTATTCGACTCCTCCGAGCGGGACTCGCAGCTGCGGGCGCCGATATCCGCGATGTCGCTCGAGAGCTGCGAGGTGCTGGAGGGGGGCGCCGTGTGGCTGCGCTATCGGCTGCGTAACGAGGCTCCCGCGGCATGACGGTGTCGATCGTCCGGCTCGATGGACCGGCCGCCGGGGAAGCCTGCGGTCCGGCGCCGGAGCGCATCGTGGAAGGCGAGCCCGCTCACCGTGCGTGGAATGCCTTCACCGATGCGAGCGGCCAGTTCTGCTGCGGCCGCTGGTCCTCGAGCCCCGGCAGGTGGCGCGTGCGCTACACGGAGAGCGAGCTCTGCGTGCTGACCGCCGGGCGCGTGACGATCGAGAGCGCCGCGGGCGAGCGGCAGTCATTCGCCGCCGGCGATGCCTTCGTCGTTCCCGCGGGGTTCGAGGGGACCTGGACCGTGCACGAGGAGTGCACGAAGTTTTACGCCATCTTCGAGCCACACGCGGTGATGTAACCGATCGGGCCGCGAGGCGGCGAAGCGAGAGGCATCCGTTGAGCTACGTGCGTTGTCTGCGCGGCCTGGGCTCCGGTCGGGAATATCCTGCCGACCGGCTGATGAATCTCGACCCGGCCGATCAGCGCCCGGTGGAGATGGTGCTCGATCTGCAGCGGCTGCGGCGCGAGCAGCCGGACCTCGGCTGGTACCACCCCGGGCGGCGCGACCTCTGGCGGTTCGGCGCGCTGCTGCCGCTCGATATCGCCGATCCCGGCGACAGCCGCCACATCGTCAGCCTCGGCGAAGGGTCCACGCCACTGCGCGAGTACGGCGACCATCCCCTCGCGCGCAGCATCGGGTTTCGGCTCCAGGTCAAGGACGAGGGCAAGGCCGAGCCCGGTTACGGCGCGAATCCGACCCAGTCGTTCAAGGACCGCGGCATGGCCATGACGGTCTCGATGGCGCGGCGCTTCGGGCTGCGCAAGCTCGTGGTGCCGACGCAGGGCAATGCGGGGGACTCGCTCGTGGCGTACGCCGCGGCCGCGGGGCTCGAGGCGGCGGTGGTCATGCCGAACGACACGCCAATGCCCATCCAGGGCCGCGTCGCGGCGCTTTCACTCGCCAACCCCGGAATCGGGTTGGAGCTGGTCGAGGGCACCATCCGCGAGGCCGGCGCGCGGATGCGCGAGCGCTATCTGCCGCAAGGCTACTTCAATGTCGCCACCTTCCAGGAGCCGGGCTGGCGGATCGAAGGCAAGAAAACCCTCGGACTGGAGTTGGCCGAGCCCTCGCCGGGCGATGCGCGCTGGCAGGTGCCGGATGCGATCGTCTATCCGACCGGCGGCGGGACCGGAGTGCTCGGCATGTGGAAGGCGTTCGATGAGCTGCAGGCCCTGGGGCTCATCGGCCCGCAGCGTCCGCGGATGATCTGCGTCCAGGCCGCCGCGACTACCCCCATCGTCGATGCCTGGGCGCGCGGCGATCGCGATACGACGGCGGCCGCGGCCGGCAAGACGTTGTGTTTCGGCCTCAACGTTCCGGGAGGCGTCGGCCATTTCAAGGTGCTGCAGATCATCCGCGCGAGCGGCGGCTGCGCCATTTCGGTGCCCGAGGCGGACATGGAGCGGGCGCTCTCGGCCGTGTGGCGCGAGAAGCGGTGGTGGATCTGTCCGGAAGGCGCCGCCTGCCTGGCGGCGCTCGAGCCGCTGGCCGAGCAGGGGGCGCTCAGGCAGGGCGAGCGCGTGGTCGTCGTCAACACCGGCTCGCTGGAGAAATACCTTCCGGACCTGCGCCGGCTCCTTTGACCCTCTCCGTCACCGACGCGCCGGGTCTCCTGCGGGCGGTCTCGCGCTGGCAGCTCGTCGGACTCGCCGTCAACGACGTGGTCGGCAGCGGCATCTATCTGTTGCCGGCCGCCGCGGCGGCGCTGCTCGGCGGCGCCAGCGTGTGGGCGGTGCTCCTCGCCGGCGTTGCGGCGGCGCTTTTGGTGTTGTGTTTCGCCGAGGCGTCGAGCTACTTCGATCAGCCGGGCGGAGCCTATCTTTATACCCGCGAGGCGTTCGGGCCCTTCGTCGGCTTCGAGGTCGGCTGGATGACGTGGCTGTCGCGCGTGGCGGCGATCGCTTCCATGGCCGATGGCCTGGTGCAGGCGGTGGCGTTCTTCTGGCCGGGGGCCGGGAGCCGGTGGGCGCGAGCCGCGATCATCTGCGGGCTGGTGTTGCCCCTTGGCGCGATCAACGTGCGGGGGGTGAGAGCCGGCGCGCGCGCGGCCGTCGCCCTGGTCATCGCCAAGATGTTGCCGCTGACCTTCTTCGTCGCGGCGGGCGTGTGGTTCGTGCACCGCTCGCGGCTGGGGCTGCTCGAGCCGCCGCGCCTCGGCTCGCTCGGGCCGGCGGCTTTGCTGCTGCTCTTCGCGTATGGAGGCTTCGAGAACACGCCGGCGGCGGCCGGCGAGTATCGCGATCCGCGCCGCAACGTCCCCTTCGCGCTCCTCTCGATGATCCTCACGGTGACGCTGCTCTATGGAGCGGTGCAGTGGGTGGCGCTCGGTACGCTGCCGGGGCTCGCGCGATCGTCCTCGCCACTGGCCGACGCGGCGCGAGGGTTTGCCGGCCCCATCGGCGCGTGGCTGCTGACCGCCGGCGCGGTGCTCTCGATCGCCGGCACGGCCGGCAATACCATGCTGATTGGACCGCGATATCTCTTCGCGCTCGCATGCGACGGGTACGGTCCGCATTGGCTCGCGCGCGTGCACCCGCAGTACCGCACGCCTGCCTGCGCGATCATCGTGCAGGGCGTGCTCGCGCTCGCGCTGGCCCTGTACGGCTCGTTCGCGCAGCTGGCGAGCCTGTCGGTGATCGCGCGGGTGGCCACCTACATCGGCACCGCTGCCGCCGTGCCGCTCCTGCGCCGGCGCCTGGCCGGTCGCGCTTCGGTGCGCCTGCCTCTGGGGCCCGCGATTCCGGTCGCGGCCGCCGTCGTGGCGGCGGCGCTGCTGGCGAGTGCCACCGCAGCCAACCTGCTCGCCGTGATCGGTGCGCTGGCCGCAGGGGGCGTCGTTTTTGCCGCTCGCCGGCCGGCGAGCGAGACCGGACCCGACCGGTGTTGAAGCGCTGAGAAGTCAGTACGCCGGCAGCCCGTTCGCCAGCCAGTCACGCCAGAGCTCGTCGGCCGCCGCCAGCCGCGCCTGCGCGAGCTCCTCGAGTGTGGCGGTCGGCAGATCGGCGCCGGGCGCGAGCCGCACGCGAACGTCCGCGATCTCGGGGTCGCGAACCGCTCGGCCGATGCGACTGACGAGCACGCAGCAGGCGTCCTCGACGCCGGGCGCATGCGCGACCGCGTCGGCGGCGATGCGGGCGGCCAGCACGTTGTAGATCTTGCCGACGTGCGTCACGGGATTCTTGCCGGCGACAGCCTCGATGCTCATCGGCCGGCAGGGGGTGATGAGGCCATTGGCGCGATTGCCGCGACCCACCTCGCCGTCATCACCGGCTTCCGCCGAAGTACCGGTGACGGTCAGGTAGATGCTTCCCGGGCCATCGCCGTCGGCGGCATTGACGGCGACCGCGGGCTCGCGCCCGAGTGACCGGCGCGCCAGGCCGGCGGCGAGTTGCGCGATCCGGGCTCGCTTCGCCAGATAGTCGGCGACGCTTGCGACGTGACGATCCACGAGTGCGCACGCGACCGTCAGGCGCACCTCATCGCCCATCCGTATTCCCATCACCTTGATGTCCTCGCCGATCTGCGGAGACTCGCGTTTGAGGTCGGGCGAGTTCAGGCCCGTCTCGACGGCCAGCACGGCCGTCTCGAGTGCATCGAGCGGCGCATAGCCCACGCCGCACGATGTGTCGTTGGCGAGCGCGTGACCCAGCGTCCGGCCGCGCGCGAACAGGTCCACGAGCTCGCTCGAGCTCGGCCGAATGAGGCAGTGAATGCGCACGTGACGCTCCGGGTCGAGAGCGTGCAAATGGGTCTTCAGCCACCGCCGGCTGCCCTCGACCGCGAGCTCCTCGATCGGCACCCTGATGCCGCGGAACTCGAGCGTCGCGCGGCCGCTGAGATAGATCGCGATCGGAGCGAGCATCCGGCCGCCGCCGAAGGCGGGCTGCGACATGCCGCCGACGAGCAGTCCCTTGTCGAGGTTGTGATGCAGGATGTGCCCGAAACGCTCGAGATAGAATCGGGACAGCGAGCCGCTGAGCTCCTCCGCGAGCGCATCGCAGACGGTATCCGGATGGCCGATCCCTTTGCGCTCCACGACCTCCACCGGCGCACGAGCCGCGCCGCCACCGCCGTCGAAGCACGAAACGCTCAGTCGCATCGCCACCCCGGATGATCCCTCCGAGAGGACAGCACTTGCGCTGCCCGCCGATAAGTGGGGGTTCTACCTATGCCTGCGGGAGCTGCGGCGCTGGCGGGCGGGTTCGAGCCGGTGAGCGGCGGCCTCAGCTGCGGGGGCTGCCGGCCCGCGCCTGTTGCTGCACGATGGCGTTCGCCGCATTGGCCTCCAGAACCCAGGTGGCCGCGGCATCCACGGTGTATTCGTCCTCGTACCAGAGAAATCCGAACCGGGTGATGCACTCCGGGAAGTCCGGCTTGATCACGATGTAGCCCGGGATCATGCCGCCGGGGATGAAGGAGTTGTCGTAGCGGTTGTTGCCGTACGCCTGCAGCTTCGACTCGGTGCCGATCCCCGAGATGTACGACACGCTCGAGACCGGGTGCGTGCCGAGCAGGTAGTTGGCGGCACGGAGAGTGTATTCGGGGCCGACGATGTCGGGAAACGCCTCGTGGAGGAAGTACATCTCCACGCCGAATTCCGCCACCTGGGACGAGCCGCCCCAGGCGCCGAGGGACGGAGGCACCTCGAATGGGGTGGCGGCGAGGGAGTGATTCAACTGCGGAACGAAGGCTTCAACCGCCGTGCGAAGCCGCGTCCGGTAGTCCGCGCTCAGATAGGGCAGAACCCGTACGGCTGACCAGCCGCCGAAAGCGATCTGCTTCGCGGTCGAGGGGAACATCGCCTCCACCTGCTTCCTGTACGGCTCGGCGCCGTGAGTCGCGAGCGTCAGCTCCACTGCGGCGGTCCACTTCGGTGAGCCGAAGCCGAACTCGCGGTATCCCCGCGCGCCTTCCAGGTATCCCGGAAGGTGCCCGTGGGCGGGGTGTGCCTGCGCGTCTTTCCACATCTCGATGGCCGCCCGGAGGCACTCCCTGGACAACGGGTCGTTCCAGCCCTTCAGGGTACGCGAGGCGGTGGCCAGCGATGCCGCGGCGGCGTATTCCATCTCCGGGGACGTCATCGTCCAGGCCCACCGGGGGTAGGGGTTGTTGGAGTAAACCCCGGTTTGCGAGGCACCGTCGCCGATGAAGGTATACGCCTGCAGGTAGGGGGATTGGATCCCGGTGAATGGATGTCCCACCGCGTGAATCTGCGCCAGAGTCTGCAGCACGCCGTGCTCCACTTGCTCGACGACATCGGGGATGCCGTCGGGCCGGTGCATGACGACCGAGCGGGTCTTCTCGTTCACCGCGAGCGCATCCCACTTCATGTGGAACGTCTCATAGGCCAGCGACAGATTCTGGATCGTGCCGTACTGTCCGAAGGCGTCGTTGTCGAAATCGCCGGCGTCGAACCAGCCGCCGACGTTGAGTCCCGGGATGTGCTGTCCGGGCTTGTAGGGCGATTCGGTGTCGGGACCCATCCAGTAGCCGTCGAAGTGCGTGATGTCGGGCGGCGCCTGCAGGGCGTCCGTCATGTGCGCAATGCCGTGCCACACGTGGTAGGCATCGCGCACCGACACGTGGTCCATCTGCTCCGCCAGGAAGCCGTCGAGGGAGGTTTGCCAGGTGTTCGCGTAGACGTTCCGGGCGATCGGGAAGACATCGGTCCGCTCGCCCGCGTATTCGATCGCGTACAGGCCGGGCTTCCTCACCGAGGAGAAATCGAATCTGGCGTAGTCGTAGCGCAGCCAGCGCCGGGGTGCCGAGATCGGGCCCTCGTAGACCTTGCGGTAGGTGCCGTCGTCCGCGAGCCGCAGCACCGCCGCCGTGCGGGGGGCCTTGAACCTGCGGTCGAGCTCGATGACCGCGACCTTCGGGAAGGCGGCGGCATAGCCGGCCTGGCTGTGCGCGATCATCGGCGGGCGGGTCCAGCCGGGTATGTCGCTCGGGCGGATGTGCCAGACCACCGCGTCCCGGGTCTTGCCCGCCGGAATCAGCGTGCGCAGCACGTACCAGCCGTTGGAGGCCAGGTCCCGGCCGTCGTAAAGGAGAATCGGCCCGGTCTCCGACCTCACGCTGATGCGATCGAGCGGATCGCTCACCGCCAGCGTGACGCTCCTGCCCTGCGCGAACGGCAGAGGCTGGGTGTAACCGGCGGCCTCGTGCCACTGATGCACGTACCAGAGGCTCTTCGGGTCTGCGGGCCTGGGCCGGACCACGGTCATCCGATCCTCGGGACTGCGTGGCAAGACGCCGAACACCTTGTCGTCGATCGCGTATGCCTTGTCCATGTATATGGAAGGCAGGAACTCCAGATTGAAGCCGGCGCGCCCGACCAGCGTCCGCGGCAGCGGCTCGTCCAGGTTCACGCTCACCCGGAACCCGCCCGGCTCGGCGGCGACCACGATGCGGTAGCGCAGGTGATACGCCGGATAGCCCTCGGTGGCGATGAGGCGGTCGTGCGCCGCGTCGGCCCGGCGGGCGATGAGGTGTGGGATCGGGTCCCATTGCTGCGGCGTCGGCGAGAGACGCACGCTGCCGTTGGTGGCGATGCGGTGACCATGCAGGATGATCTGCATGGCGGCATCCTTCTGATCGAAGAAGACCGGGCTGTAGTTGTCGCTGTACAGCATGACGCTGACGCCCGGCGCTTCGAGGTAGCCGCTGCGCGTGACCTTCATCGTGGGGCCGGCGGCGGGGGCGGCGAGAGAGGCACCTGGCGCGATGAGGAGCGTCATCGCCAATACGGATCGCAGTCTGGCGCGCATGGGTTGCTGACCTATGGGAGCGATACCTCACTAATGGTAGCGCATTCAAGACGGATGTGCGCGCACGCGATCGCCCCGTATCGCGGCGGCGGCACGACCGGGAATGTCGAGCGCGGTGTCGCCGGCGGCATCGCCGGCGCCGTGTTGCGCGACATGCTCGGCGGCAATCGCCAGAGGTCCCGGCCGGTACGGGCTCAAGCGGCCGCGCGCACGGGGCCGGGCCCGCATGTCATCGCGATCAGAACGATCGCTCATCCGAGCTGACGCGCGGCAGGATGCCGCTGTCAGCCGCGGGGATCATCCGTCCGGACCGGCGCAGTCCTCCAGGGATGGCGGATCGGCCGTGTCGGGATTGATCACGCCGAAGGAGGCGGGCGTATAGGCGTAGAAGAGGCGTATCTTCTCGCGGTGCAGCGTGTCGAGGAGCTTCTGCGCTTCCTCCGGCGTCACGATGAACTGCACCTCGACCGTGAGAGTCCCGGCGAGCTCGAAGAAGCGCGCCTCGTGCAGGACGTGATGGCGCCCGAAGCCGGCCATGGCCTTGAACGCGGAGCCGCCGCGAATGCCGATTTTGTTGCCTTGCTCGAGCAGCCATTCCCACACCAGGCGGCCTTGGTGCCGGTGGCCCTCGTGAACGTAGAAGCGGAACAGTGAACCTTGCATGCGAGTCGACTCCGCCCCGCGGCCGGGATGGCAGCGGCATTCTGGCCGAGATCCAGTCTAAGCGCGGGCTCCCGGGCAGGCAATCAGGACCGTAACGGAATTGTCACACGGCGGCCCTAAGCTGCGCGGCTACCCTGTCGCACTCACACGGGAACCGCCCCCTTGCACAAGAAAAACAGGGCCGTCGCGCTCGCGGCCATCGCATTGCAGGTCGTCTCGGCCGCTTCGGTCGCCTTCGCGGCGCCGCTCCCCCGCATCCGGCACGTCCTGCTGCTCAGCATCGACGGCTTTCACGGCGTCGATCTCGCCAACTGCATCGCCACCGCGACCTGTCCCAACCTGGCGGCGCTCGCCCGGCATGGCGTCGCCTATACGGATGCGTACACCACGAGGCCGTCCGACTCCTTTCCCGGGACCATCGCCGAGGTCACCGGTGGCACACCGCGCACGACCGGCGTCTACTACGATGATACCTACGACCGGTCGTTGTTCCCGCCAGCCTCCGACTGCAAGGGACCGCGAGGGGCCCAGGTCCGGCTGACGGGATTTCTGGACCGGGACTCCACGCGGCTCGACGGCGGGTCTGCGACGGGGCTCGAGGGCAACAGCGCGGCCGCCATCGATCCGGCCCGGTTGCCGGAGGTCCTGATCGGCGGCCGATGCCGCCCGCTCTGGCCGCACGACTATCTGCGCGTGAACACGGCCTTCGGTGTGCTGCACGCCCGCGGGCTGCGCACCGCGTGGATCGACAAGCACCCGGCCTACGACATCCTCAATGGTCCCGGCGGCCCCGCCGGGGGACCGGGACGCAACATCGAGGATTTCTTCGCGCCTGAGATCGGCGCGGTCCTCACGGCGGGGAATCTCGAGGAGACCGGGGCCCCGGCGCGCGCGACCGCGGGACTCGTCGATCCGCACGAGAGCTTCAGCGGCTCCATCGCGGCGGTTCAGCTCTACGACGACCTCAAGGTCCACGCCATACTCGAGCAGATCGACGGCCGCGATCATACGGGCCGGCAGCGCGTCGGCACGCCGGCTCTCTTCGGCATGAACTTCCAGTCCGTGAACGTCGCCCAGAAGCATGCGGCGGGCGGCTATCTCGACACCCGCGCGACCCCGAGCGCCGCGCTTCGCGGCGCGATCGGGCACGTGGACCGCTCGATCGGGCGCATGATGGCGCAGCTTCGCCGGCGCGGGCTCGCCGCCACGACGCTGGTGATCGTCACCGCCAAGCACGGCAACGGGCCGATCGACCGCACCCGGCTCAAGATCATCTCCAACGCGAAGGTGTTGACGCCGGCGCTCGATGCGCTTGGGCCTCTCGACCGCTTCCACGTCGCCGACGATGTGCTCCTGGAGTGGCTGGCGCCCGGCCACCACGCGCAGACGCAGGCGGTGATCGACAGCCTGATCGCGCAGCAGGCCGCGGGTGTCGATCTCGGCATCGGCAAGTTCTACTCCGGAGGCGAGCTGCGGGCGCTCTTCGGCGACCCGCGGACCGATCCCCGGGCGCCTGACTTCATTCTCTCGCCGCGCCTGGGCGTGATCTATTCCAACAACCCGCGCAAGATCGCCGAGCACGGAGGCTTCCACGAGGACGACCGGCACGTGACGCTGCTCGTCTCCAATCCCGCGCTGGCGCGGAGGACCTTTGCCTCGCGGGTGCAGACCACCCAGATCGCGCCCACGATCCTCGAGGCGCTCGGACTCGACCCGCGGCGTCTCGAGGCGGTGCGCCGCGACGGCACCCGCGCGCTGCCGGACCTCTCCCTGACCGGGCGCCGCTGACGCTCCGGCCCGGGCACCGCCACTGGCGCGCGAGGACAGGCCGCGGCCCCTGGGACGTGCCGCTCGAGCGGAGCTCGCCCCGGATCGCTGCCTGAGGTTTTCGCCGAAGCGGCTGCCGCTGAATCGAGCGCTGGGAAGCGCTCGAAGCCGAGGCCGATCCTCGATGAGGAGAGGGCTTGACTCAGATCTGGTGATATACTAGTGTAAAACACCATAGTACTGCGGAAGCGCGCAACATGAGCAATGTCGAAGCGATCCGGCTGAGCCCGGTATGGGACGGGCGCGGCATGCTGAGGGCGGCGACGCGGTTGTGGTTTGCGGTGACGGTCATCGGCCAGTGGGCGTTCCTTTATTACCTCGCGGGCTTCTACGGGCGCGCGTTGGTGACCGGGCACATCGAGGATTGGAACCGGAGCCGCATGTTCCACCCCGCATACGTGACCGGCGATAAGGTGTGGGACCTGTACTTCGGCGCGCACGTACTGCTCGCGACCGTGATCGCCTTTGGCGGCGTGCTGCAGATGGTGCCGCGGATACGGGAGCGCGCCGTGTGGTTTCACCGCTGGAATGGCCGCGCATTCATGCTCACGGCCCTGACCGGAGCGGTCTCCGGATTGTGGATGAGCTGGGCGCGCGGCGCCGGCGTGAGCGGCGGCAATCCGCTGGGGCGCATTGCGGTCAGCCTCGACGGACTCCTGATCATCGCCTGCTGCGCCGTCGCCTGGCTTCTGGTCCGCCGGGGCCGCATCGAGCTGCACCGACGCTGGGCATTGCGACTCTTCATGGTCGCCAACGGCGTGTGGTTCCTGCGGCTCGCAGTGATGGGGTGGTATCTGCTCACCGGCGGAGCAGGGATGACCGACAACCTGAGCGGCCCGATCAACCTGGTCATCGACTTTGCCTCCTACCTGCTGCCGCTGGCCCTGCTGGAGCTGTACTTTCGCACCCGGGATGGCGGAACTTTCGGGGGCAGAGCGGCGACGGCGGCTGCCGTGCTGGTGTCCTCCGCCTACATGACGGTCGGCATTTTCGCCCTCGTCATGGTGCAGGCGCCGCTACTGCGCATGTAACCTCGAGCGGCTGGTCGGAGGATGGCGGACAGGTGGCGCCGCGGTCCGGGCCTGATGCGGCTTCGACGCTGCCTCAGAGCCGGTTGCGCACGAAGTCGCCGCCTTTCATCACGACGGGAATCCTCTGCGGAGTGCGGAACGACCCGAGGTCCTGCAACGGATCGAAGTCGAGGACCAGAATGTCCGCCCACGCCCCGGGAGCGATCTGCCCGAGCTGGCCGGCCTTCTGCAGAATCTCCGCGTTGACCGAGGTGGCCGAGCGCAGTACATCGATGGGCTTTTCGATGCGGCCGCGCAGCTCGAGCTCACCCCCCTGCAGCGGGTGGAACTCGTGCCCGCCAAGATCGGTGCCGAGGCCGAGCTTCACCCCGTTGCGACGGCAGACCTCGATCGCGCGGTACGCTCCATCGCCCACGCTCTTGACCTTCTCGATCGATTCCGCCGCAATCCCGGCGGACTTGGCATGCGTCTGCAGTACGTTGATGACCGACAGCGTCGGCACCATGAAACTGCCGCGCGCGGCGATCAGGCGCGCGGTCTCATCCCGATGGATGAGCGTGCCGTGCTCCACCGTCCTCACGCCGCTCTCCACGCAGCGCGCCGCGCCCTCGTCCGTGTGGCAATGCGCCATGACGTAGGTGCGGCGGGTCGAGGCTTCGTAGACTGCCGCGGCGATTTCCTCCGCGGTGAATTGGGGCATCCACAGCGGATCGGTGGGGGAGAGCACCCCGCCCGAGACGAAGATCTTGATCTGATCGGCGCCTTTGCGCAGCTCCTCGCGCGCCGCCTTGCGCACTTCCTCGACCCCGTCGACCACCTGAGTGAACACCCCGGAGTGCCCGCCACAGAGGCAGGGCTGCACCTCTTCCGCCCGCCGCGTATCGCCGTGGCCGCCCGTCTGGGACAGCGCCTTGCCCGCGAAGTAGAACCGCGGGCCGCGGATCAGTCCCTGCTCGATCGCGATGCGCAGTCCGATGTCGCCCCCACCCGCGTCCCGGACCGTGGTGAAGCCCCGCTCGAGCGTGCCCTCGAGGATCCTGCCCGCGTGACTCGCCGCCAGCGACGGCGGCATCCGCTCCAGGCGCGCGATGTCGAAGCTCGCGAGGTAGGCGTGAAAGTGCGCGTCGATGAGGCCGGGCATGAGGACGCGGTTACCGCAGTCGATGTAGGTTGCATCCCGCAGACTCGGCCGGGAGGCGGCGACCTCGCGGATGAGGCCGCCCTCGACGACCACGTGGCTGCCGTCGCGCATCTCCTCGGAGACGCCGTCGAATACGCGGGCATTCGTGAAAACGATGAGCATGATTTCACCCTGTCGTGAAAGCGGCTGGAGCGTGCTGCGCATGATACTCAATCGGCCTCGCCGCTCAACCTCCGCAGCCGCCAGCGGCGGCCGCCGCCTCCGGCGCTGATGATTGACGCAAAGCGCGCCGGCGAGCGCTGGAAAAGCTCCCGCGGCCAGCGCCATCAGGGGCCGATCCATCCGCATCGACCGGGATCGGCGCAATGTTACTATGTTGGCGCCCCGGGGTCGTCCGCCGCTTCTTCACGGCAGACGCGCGAAGTCGAAGGCGAGGCATGGGACCGTGATCGTCGATCTCCTCGATGGCACCTACGAGCTGTTCCGTCATTTCTACGGACTGCGAAAGTTCACCAAGGGCCCGGACAGGCCTCTGGGAGCCGTGACAGGCGTGCTCACCACGGTGCTTCAGATGCTGGAGCAGGGGTCCACGCACCTGGGCGTTGCCACCGATCATGTGATCGAATCCTTCCGCAACGATCTGTGGGGCGGCTACAAGACGGGCGCGGGCATCGAGCCGGCGCTGCGCGCGCAATTCGAGCCTCTGGAGGAGGCGCTGCGCGCGCTCGGGGTCGCCGTGTGGCCGATGGAGGAGCTGGAGGCGGACGATGCGCTCGCGTCGGCGGCACGAATCGCGGCTGACGATCCGCAGGTGCGGCAGGTGCGGATCTGGACGCCGGACAAGGATCTTGCGCAGTGTGTGCGCGGCGATCGCATCGTGCAGGTCGACCGCAGGAGCGGGTCGGTCCGGGGCGAGGACGGCGTGCGGGCCAGGTTCGGCGTGAGTCCTGAGCGGATTGCGGATTACCTGGCATTGGTGGGCGACAGCGCCGATGGATATCCCGGGATCGCGGGCATCGGTCCCAGGCGTGCTGCGGCGTTGATTGCGAGCCACGGGGCGATCGAGGACTTCCCGCGCGAGGTGCTCGGCGAGCGGCGCGCCCTGGCGCTCCTCTTCAAGGATCTTGCGACCCTGCGCACACATGCCGGGCTCTATGCCGAGGTCGATGAGATCCGCTGGCGAGGACCTGCGCAAGCCTTTGCGGATTGGGCGGAGAGGTTGCGCGCGCCGAAGCTGCTCGCTCGGGCGCGGGCTGTCGCTGGCGGACCGTAGGGCGGCGGCGTCCCGCTCCGTGAGTTGCCTTTCAGAGTTGCCGCTGCGGCGCGGCCCGGCTCGAGGCGGCTTGCAGGGCACCCGAGTGGCTCGCGCCCTGGCCGGCATGCACGGTGGCGGGCGTCATGGTGAGCGGACTTTGCATCGCGCTCTCGAGCCCTCCGAGTGCCTGCTGCGCGCTCAGCAGCGCGCCGAGCCGGTTCTGCGCGCCGGCCTCATAGGCCACCCGGGCGTTCACCAGGTCGAGGGGTTGCAACTCGCCGGCCTTGACCTGCGCGCGCACCGAGCCGAGCTGGTGCTCGAGGCCGCGCAGGAGCGAGTCGGCCGTCGCGAGCTGCGCGCGGGCGGAGTCGTATGCGCCGAGGGCGCTGTCGATCTGGGTGAGGGCGGCCGCCTGCACCGTCAGGAACTGCGCGGCGGCGAGGGAGCGTTGCGCCCTGG
>DAHUXV010000224.1 GCA_027306985.1 Gammaproteobacteria bacterium
GCACGGGGAGCGCTTCCACTACTTCGACACCGGCATCAAGCGGCTCATCATCGAGCTCGAGCTCGAGAACGTCTGCGTGTTCCTCGTGCACCTGTCGCTGAAGTTCCGCCACCGCCAGTACCAGCTGCGCTCGCTCCACGATCTGATCGTGCAGTCGAAGAAGCCCGTCATCGTGGCCGGCGACTTCAACACCTTCTGGGGCACGCACGAGATCTACCTCTTCATGCGCGCGGCGGGGCTGCGCAGCGCGAATTCCGCCGGCCTGCCCTCCTTTCCCGCGCGCGTGCCGCGCATCGAGCTCGACTTCGTCCTGGTGAGCGAGGGAATCGAGGTCACCGATTTCCGCGTGCCGGACGTGCGATTCTCGGACCACCGCCCGCTGGTATGCGATTTCCACGTGCCGGCGGACACTTCCGCGCAACGCTCGGCCGCCGCCTGACAGGGGGAGAACCCGAATAATGAGCCTCTTTCCGGCGCCTGGCGCCGCGACGGGTACTGGGCTCGCCGCGGCGGGCAAATCGCCGGGAGCGATCTACGACGCCAGGCGCCGTGGCGCCTGGCGGCCCCGCAGGGGTGAGGCCCGGGATGGGCCGAACAACCCCGCAGGTCCCGCGCGCAGCGCATGAACGGCTCCGAAACCGGCTCCGCGTGGCGGCTGGAGCGGGACAGCGACGACATCGTCTGGCTGACCGCCGACAAGCCGGGCACCTCCACCAACGTGCTCTCGAGCGCCGTGCTCGGCGAGCTCGATGCGCTGCTCGATCGCATCGCATCGCCGCCGCCGCGGGGCGTGGTGGTGCTCTCGGCCAAGAAAAGCGGCTTCGTCGCCGGCGCCGACATCAAGGAATTCACCGGCATCACGAGCTCCGAGAGCGGCTATCGGCTCATCCATGCGGGACAGCAGGTCTTCGACCGGCTGGAGGCGCTGCCCTGCCCGACGGTGGCGGCCATCCAGGGCTTCGCGTTGGGCGGCGGGCTCGAGCTCGCCCTCGCCTGCCGCTACCGCGTCGCGGTGGGCGACGATCGGCTCGCGCTCGGCTTTCCGGAGGTGCAGCTCGGCATTCACCCGGGATTCGGCGGCACGGTGCGCAGCGTCAGGCTGTTGGGCGTGCGCGCGGCGATGGACATGATGCTGACGGGCAAGGCCGTGCGGGGCGAGAAGATCCTGCGCCTGGGCCTCGTCGACCGGCTCGTGCCGGAAAGCGAGCTGCGCGCGGCCGCGCGCCAGATGATCCTCGCGCCGCCGCCGCCGCACCGGCCGCGATTCGCCGAGCGCGCCTTGAGCTGGCCGCTCGTGCGCCCGATCGTGCAGCGCTCCCTCGTCGCACGGGTCGCGCAGAAGGCGAGGCGGGAGCACTACCCCGCTCCCTACGCCATCATCGATCTGTGGAGCCGCTACGGCGCTCGCGCGGCGGTCGCCTTCGAGGCCGAGGCCCGCTCCATCGCCCGGCTCTTCACGACCGAGACCGCGCGCAATCTCATCCGCGTCTTCCTGCTGCAGGATCGCCTGAAGGCGATCGGCGGCCAGGCCTCCGTCCCGCTCGAGCGCGTGCACGTCGTCGGCGCGGGCGTCATGGGCGGGGACATCGCCGCCTGGTCGGCGCTGCGCGGCTTCAAGGTGACGCTGCAGGATCGCGACCTCAAGTACATCGAGCCGGCGCTCGGGCGCGCGCGCGAGCTCTTCGAGAAGCGGCTGCGCGATCCGGCCAAGGTCAACGAGGCGGCGGCGCGCCTGACTGCCGATGTGGCCGGGGACGGCGCGGCGCAGGCCGACGTCGTGATCGAAGCCATCTACGAGAGCCTGGACGCCAAGCGCGAGCTCTACGCCGCGCTCGAGCCGCGGATGAAGCCGGGCGCCATTCTGGCGACCAACACCTCGAGCATCGTGCTCGAGTCGTTGGCAGAGCACCTGACCGACCCCCGGCGCCTCGTGGGGCTGCACTTCTTCAACCCCGTGCCGCAGCTGCCGCTGGTCGAGATCATCCACTGCGCGGCGACCGATCCGGCGACCCTGCAGACGGCGACCGCCTTCACCCGCAGACTCGACAAGCTCCCGGTGCCCTGCCGCAGCGCCCCCGGCTTCATCGTCAACCGCGTGTTGATGCCTTACCTTCAGGAAGCGATGTATGCCGCGCAACAGGGCGTGCCGCTGGCGCAGATCGACGAGGCGGCGGTGGCCTTCGGCATGCCGATGGGCCCGATCGAGCTCGCCGACGTCGTGGGCCTCGATGTCTGCGCGAACGTGGGCGAGATCATCGCCACCGAGCTCGGGCGCCCCATCCCGAATCTCACCCGCCTGCGCGAGAACGTGGCGCTCGGCAAGCTCGGCCGCAAGAGCGGGGCGGGATTCTACCTCTGGAAGGACGGCAAGCCCGTGAAGCCGGCCGGCGCCTCCATGGAGCCGCCGGCCCCCGACCTCATCGACCGCCTCATCCTGGTGCTGGTCAACGAGTGCGCCGCGTGCCTGCGCGAGCGGATCGCGGACGATGCCGACCTCATCGATGCGGCGGTGATTTTCGGGACCGGGTTCGCACCCTTCCGCGGCGGGCCCCTCGCCTACGCGCGATCTCGCGGCGTGGCCGCGGTGGTCGAGCGGCTGGAGGATCTCGCCGGCCGCTACGGAGCGCGGTTTCAGCCGGATTCCGGCTGGGCGCTGGTCACCGCCGGGGGCGGGGATCCGAAACCGTGAACGGCTCCCCGGTGGCCGGGAGGGCCTGTGCTACCATCGGACATAATTTCCTCCGGCCGAGCCTCGCAGGACCGGCGTCTTCCGACCGCGACACGACCAGGCCCCACGAAAAATGCTCGAAGAACGCGAAGCCAGCGTTCAACTGCTCAAGAGCTTCGCGCCGCTCGACGGGCTGAAGCGCGACAACCTTGCGGCGCTCGCGAAGAAGGTCGTCGTGCGCACCATGCCCGCCGGCCGCCCCCTCTTCAAGGAAGGCGATACCGACAGGCGCACCGTGTGGCTGGTGAGCGGCATGGTCGAGGTGAGGGAAGGCGACCATACCATCGCCATGATCCGCGGCGGCTCGCCGGAGTCGCGCACCCCCCTGTATCCGCAGATTCCGCGCCAGGTGACGGCGCGGGCGGTCGACGAGGTCAGCTACCTCTCCATCGACAGCGAGCTGCTCGATGTCATGATCACCTGGGACCAGACGGGCACCTACGAGGTCGCGGAGCTGCAGGCGCAGCTCGAAGGCGGCTCGGGCGACGACTGGATGACGACGCTGCTGTCGACCAAGGCCTTCCACCGCATCCCGCCGGCCAACATCCAGGCGATCTTCATGCGCCTGCAGCGGGTGCCGTACCGGGCGGGCGACGTCGTCATCAAACAGGGTGACGAGGGCGATTTCTTCTACGTGATCGTGAGCGGCAAATGCGTCGTGACCCGCGAGACGCCGCTCAACAAGGAAGGCATCAAGCTCGCCGAGCTCGGCGTCGGCGACACTTTCGGCGAGGAGGCGCTGATCGCGGAGGCCAAGCGCAACGCCACGGTCACCATGCTGACGGACGGGGTGCTGATGCGCCTGAACAAGCAGGATTTCCGCGAGCTCATGAACGAGCCGCTGCTGCAATGGGTGGGCTACGACCGGGCGCGGGAGATCGTCGCGCGCGGCGGCCGCTGGCTCGACGTGCGCCTGCCGAGCGAGCACCAGAACCTCTCCATCGAAGGCTCGCTCAACATTCCGCTCTATTTCATCCGCCTGAAGCTCACGACGCTCGACCGCAACGTGCCGTACGTCGTCTATTGCGACACCGGCCGGCGCAGCTCCGCGGGCGCCTACATCCTGGTCGAGCGCGGCTTCGACGCCTACGTGCTCACCGGCGGCCTGACCCACAGCGGCATCGCCCTGCGCCGTTCCGCCTAGTTTCCGCTGGCGATGCGAGGCGAGCTGCAATGGAGGGCGCAGCGCTGAATGCCTCCTGGCCGCACGCTCCGAGGCGCGAGCCTGCAGGGAAGTGCTTGCGGCGTTCCCGCGAAGAGGCATGCAGTGATGCGCCCGCAGCCGCAGCGCGCTACATGGTGTGGGTGGCTTTGTCCCCGGCCAGCGCGCCGGCGAGATAGGTCTCGATCTTCTTCTGCGTCTGGCCGTGGTCCTGGTCGCTGAACTGCACGCCGATACCGGCGGTGCGCTTGCCCTGCGCCCCCTTGGGGGTCACCCAGATCACCCTGCCGGCGACCGGCAGCTTCTCGTCCTCGCCCATGAGGTTCAGCAGCATGAACACCTCATCCCCGAGGCGGTAATTGCTGTTGGTCGGGATGAAGAGGCCGCCGTTCTTCACGAACGGCATATAGGCGAGATAAAGCGCGCTCTTGTCCTTGATCGTGAGCGTCAAGAGGCCCGGCTTGTTGCCACCCGCTCGCAAATTCACATCCTCAGGCTCGGGTTGATCGCCGCGTCTCGAGGGAGCGCAGCAGGCTCTCGAGCGCCAGTCCCCGGTTGATCGGCACGTCGAACGATGACTTGAGCTCCCGAACCGTGTCCAGAAGCCCGAAAAGCTGCCGCAAGTCTAAGCTGTCCCCGTGCCGGCGCGGGTGCGCGCCAGCCCGCACTTCTGTAAAAAGACCGCCGCCGCCGGCGCTCCCGCGAATCCGTTCCGTGAGCCAATTCTCAACGCAGGCGAGGCGCAAGGGCAGCTCCGAGCGCGCCCAGCGCTCGGCCGTGGCCACCGGATCGCCCCCGCCCCCGGCGGCCTCCTCGAGGCCCCGGCGGACCTCGGCGGCCACCTCGACGACCTGCGCCGGGTCGGCGGCCGCGGCCGTCATGGGGGCCGTGCCGAGCACCCCCAGCACCCGCTCCCAGTCGGCCGGCCCGCGGGTCGCCTCGAGCCAGGCAATGGCGTCGGCCCGCGCCGGCACCCGCACCCGCACCCGCTGGCAGCGGCTGAGGATCGTGGGCGGCAGGCGCGAGGGCTGGCTGGCGACGAGAATGAGCAGCGTGCCGCGAGTCGGCTCCTCGAGCGTCTTCAGCAGGGCATTGGCCGCGAAGCGGTTCATGCTGTCGGCCGGGGACAGGATGGCGACCTTGTAGCCGCCCTGATGGGCGGTGAGGGCGAGCTCCGCGGCGAGCTCGCGCACCTGCTCGATGCGGATCTGGGTCGAGGCCTCAAGGGGCCGGATGACGGTGAGGTCCGGGTGCTGTTCCTGGGCGACCCGCTGGCAGGCGATGCAGCGCCCGCAGGGGGCCTCCG
>DAHUXV010000170.1 GCA_027306985.1 Gammaproteobacteria bacterium
GTGCCGTGGTACATCGTGAAGCGGTTGCGGATTCCATAGCTGTCGAGAATCTCGTGCAGCTTGCGGGCATCGAACCGCAGCGGGTCCTGATCGCCGACGTCGATGGCAATGGCGCGATACCGGCGCAGGTTGCCGATGTACTGGTCGATGAAGGCGAGCGGCGCGTTCGCGGTCCATTTGGCGATGACGCCGGGTTGGAGAGCGCCGTGCCGGTACGGCAGATCGAGATAGAGCGGCGGATTCTTCGGATCGGGCGACCAGGCGGCCGCGAGCGCGAGCGGCGGGAGCAGGTACCACGGCAGCCGGGCGGCCCCCGCGGGAGACTTCAGGTTCTCGAGTGCCTTCATCCCCGCGGGTTTGATCTGCTTGGGGTCGAAGGGTGAGAGGCAGCAGGGACTCATGACGTACAGGCTGCCGAACACGTTGGGATACTTCATTCCGATCCGCGCCGCCCCGTAGCCGCCCATGGAGTGACCGACCAGCCCCCGGCTGATGCGATAGGGGAGAGTGCGGTAGTGGGCATCGATGTAGGCGACCACGTCGTGCGCGATGAAGCGCTGGAAGTCGCCGGTGGTCGCGGAGCTCGAGTACATCGAGCCGCCGTACCCGGTATGGGAGTTCGGCAACACGACGATCATCGGCCGGCTGCCCTGGGCGAAAGCCCCCTCGATGGTCTGCGGGACGTGGATCTCGTGCGTCCACTGCGCGGCGTCGATGAAGAAGCCGTGCAGGGCGTATACGACCGGATAGCGGCGGGTCTTGTCCTGGTAGTAGCCGGGCGGCAGGAAGACGATGACGTCCCGGTCGGGTGACACTCCTTCGAGGTTGCCGGCAATGGACGGGGAGTAGATCTTGATGTGCTGCACGATCACGGGCTGGGCGCCCGGAACGGGCGGGGGCACCTCGGTCTTCATCTGTGCCTGGCCGCGGCCGATGCCGCCGGCGATGAGAGTGATCGCGAGGACCGCCATTCTCCGCGCGAGAGCGGCGGGCCGCTTACCGGAAAGGGACGGGATCATGCTCGTACCTCGGAATGCTCTGTTGCGGAGGCTCTCGATGGCGATCGCCCTGAGAGGCGGACGGCGCTACCTCGAGGCCCGGACCACGGGGAAGCGGTAGACATCGACGCTGCGCGGCGGCACCGACAGGGTCGCCGGGACCGCGGCCAGGGCGATCCTGCGCACCCGGACTTCGGGCGCATGGCCGAGGCGGTCGGCCGACTCGAGGGCGCGGCCGGTCATTTCCCAGAGCGTCGATGCGCCGCGCAGGCTCGCGCCGCGAACCTCGAGCGCGAGCGGCTGCGTCGTGGCGGTTGCATTGACCACATCGACGGTCAGGTACTTCCGGTCGGGGCTCAGCGCGGCGACGACATCGAGCGGGTAGGTGGCGCTGCCGGATTCTCTGGGGTCGGTCTCGTACGGCAGCGGGTACTGCGTGTCCGGCTGCGGCGAGTTGCCGGATACCGCGACCGGCAGGAGCCCCGCGCCGAGATGCCGCGCGTAGAGCTCGAAGAGGAGTCCGGTCGTATTCAG
>DAHUXV010000006.1 GCA_027306985.1 Gammaproteobacteria bacterium
GGCGGAGCGGTACGCGATCGAGGCCTTCGAGCGCTACGGTGCCGACGCCGTCACGGTGAACCCGTATCTGGGGGGCGACTCGCTGGAGCCGTTCCTGCGGCGGGAGGACCGGGGCGTGGTGGTGCTCTGCCGCACTTCCAACCCGGGTGCGCGCGATCTGCAGGACCTCGAGGTCGCGGGCGGCCGGCGGCTCTATCACGTCGTGGCGCAGATGGCGGCGACCCGTTGGAACAGCCGCGGCAATTGCCTGCTGGTGGTCGGCGCCACCTACCCCCGGGAGCTGGCCGAGATCCGGCGGATCGTCGGTGAGATGCCGCTTCTGGTGCCCGGCGTCGGCGCGCAGGGGGGAGATGTCGCGCAGGTCGTGCTCAACGGCCAGACGGCCGCCGGGACCGGACTCATGGTCAGCTCCTCACGCGGCATCCTCTACGCCTCCGCGGGAGATGACTTCGCCGCCGCCGCCAGGTCCGCGGCGGCCTCGCTGCGGGACGCGATCAATGCCCATCGCCTGGCTCGCGCGCGCAGCCCGTGATGCGAAGCGCTGCCCGCGGGCTCTTGGCCTCGTTGCTCGCGCTCGCGGCGCTCTGCGCCTGCTCGCGCTCTCCGAGCGGGCCCTCGCCGCACGGCACGGCGCGCCGCCCGGCGATCCTGCTGCGCGGGCTCGGCGCCGAGCCCGATTCCCTCGACCCGCAGAAGGCGCGGTCGGTCGAAGCGCAGCGGGTGCTGCGGGACATCTGCGAGGGTCTCACGACGCTCGACAAGTCCGGCGGCGTCGCTCCCGGGATCGCCGAGAGATGGCAGGTCAGTCCCGACGGCAAGACCTACACGTTCACGTTGCGGCACGACGCCAGATGGTCGGACGGGGAGCCCGTGGTCGCCGCGGACTTCGTGGCCGGCCTGCGCCGCCTGGTCGATCCGGCGACCGGCTCGCAGTATGCGGAGGTCGTGAACGTCATCGCCAATGCCGGCGACATCGTCGCCGGGCACAAGCCCCCGCAGAGCCTCGGCGTCTCCGATCCCAATCCCTACACCGTCGTCATCCGCCTGCGCGGCCCCGCGCCGTATCTGCCTGCGCTGCTCGCGCACCCCAGCACCTGCCCGGTCAATCCGGTCACGCTGGCCAACGACGGTGATGCGTACGCCCGCCCGGGCAATCTGCCCTCGGACGGCGCTTTCGTGTTGTCGCAATGGGTTCACGGCTCGTACGTCTATCTCACGCGCAACCGTTATTACTGGAACGACGCGGCTACCCGACTCGACGGGGTGAAGTACCTGATCTCCTCCGATGAGAATGCCGAGCTGACGCTCTATCGGGCGGGGCAGCTCGACATCACGGATGTCATTCCGCGCACCCAGTACGGCTGGATCCGCTCGCATCTCGGGGATCAGCTGCACATCACCCCGGAGCTGGGCGTGTACTTCTACGGCTTCAATCTGCGGCGGCCGCCTTTCGAGCATGACGCGAAGGTCCGCCGCGCGCTCGCCATGGCCATCGACCGCCGCAAGCTCGCGCGGCTCGTGCTGCGCACGGGCGAGCTGCCGGCCTACGCCTGGGTGCCGCCGGGCGTGGCGGACTACACGCCGCAGTCGCCGGCCTGGCGCTCGCTCACCAGGGCCCGGCGCATCGCCGAGGCCCGGCGGCTCTACGCCGAGGCCGGCTATTCCGCGGCGAGACCGCTGCGATTCACGCTGCGCTACAACACGGGCGAGATCCACGCCGAGCTCGCCATTGCGATCGCATCCATGTGGCGGCAGGCGCTCGGCGCGCGGGTCACTCTGCGGGCGGAGGAGTTCAGCTCGCTGCTGCAGGACATCAACCGCGGCAATGTGCAGATGTTCCGCTCGAGCTGGATCGGCGACTACGACGACGCCTACACCTTCGCCCAGTACTTCAAGAGCGACTTCGGGATCAACCTGACGCATTACGACAACCCGGCGTATGACGCCCTCCTCGACCGAGCCGCCGCCGAGGCCGATCCGGCGAAGCGCCGCGCGCTGCTCGAGCAGGCGGAGAGCCTCATGCTGCGCGACCAGCCGGTGATTCCGATCTACTTCTACGCGAGCAAGCACCTCGTCAAGCCGCGCGTGACGGGCTGGTACAACAACATCATGAACGTCACCTACAGCAGGTACCTGGGGCTGCGGGGCACGCCGCCCTGACAGGCGCCGTGCCGGGCGGCGCTCAGATCTCCGCCACCGTCGAATGCTCCCCGCTCGGGGCGCCGGTGCGGCCCGCGAACACGACCAGCAGCGGGATCACCGCCAGGGTGGCGATCATCAGGAACTTGTAGTCGTCGATATAGGCGATGACCTGCGCCTGCTGCGTGATCAGCGCGTCGAGGACCGCGCGGCCGGCGGCCGTCGTGGGATTCAGCGCCTGTGCCACCGCCGGGTTGCCGAGCTGGCCGTTGACGGAAGTGACGTACTGCGCGATCTGCGCATGGTTGACCTGGGTGGCGCGCGCCAGCAGCGCGCCGACTATGGAGATGCCGACGCTGGAGCCGACATTGCGCGCCAGGTTGTAGAATCCGGCGCCTTCCGGCCGGATGCCGGGCGGCAGCGTCGCGAGCGACACCACGCTGAGCGGGGTGAAGAGAAAGCCGAGCCCCACGCCCTGGATGACCCCCACCCAGATGACGGCCCAGCTCGATACGTCCGGTGTCCAGCCGGTCATCAGATAGAACGACCATGCCGAGAGTCCCAGGCCGACGCCGAGCAGCAGCCGCGTATCGGCGCGGCCGATCAGCTTGCCGACCACCATCATGGCGGCCATGGTGCCGATGCCTCGCGGACCCATGACCAGGCCGGCGGTGATGACCGGGTAGTTCATGAGGTCCTGCAGGTAAGGCGGCTGCAGCGCGAGCGATGCGTAGAAGGTGAGGCCCACGATCGTCACGAAGATGACACCGGCCGTGAAGTTGCGGTCGCGAAAGAGCGCGGGCCTCAAGAACGGCTCGCGCGCCGTGAAGGTGTGCACCAGGAAGACGTAGAAGGCCGCCCCGGCGACGATCGCCTCGCCCACGATCGTCTTCGAGCCCAGCCAGTCGAGCTCCTGGCCGCGGTCCAGCATCATCTGCAGGGCCGCGATCGCGATGCTCAGGCTGACGAAGCCGGTCCAGTCGAGCCGCGCGTCGCTGCGGCGCCGCGCCTGCGGCAGGAAGACGGTCATGCCGATGAAGGCGAGCACGCCGATCGGCAGGTTGATGTAGAACACGTATCGCCAGCTGTAGTCCTGCGTCAGCCAGCCGCCGAGCACCGGCCCCAGGATCGGGGCGGCCATGACCGCCATGCCCCACGCCGCCATCGCCGAGCCCTGCCGCTCGGGCGGATTGATGTTGAGGAGCACGGTCTGCGAGAGCGGGACCAGGGCGGCGCCGAAGAGGCCCTGCGCCCAGCGGAAGATCACGATCTCGGTCACCGACTGCGCCATGCCGCAGAGCATGGAGGCGATGGTGAAGCCGACCACCGAGACGATGAAGAGGCGCTTGAGGCCGAGCCGCGCCGTCAGGAATCCGGTGAGCGGCGTCGCGATCGCCGCGGCCACGATGTAGGAGGTCAGCACCCAGTCGATCTGATCCTGGCTCGCCGCCAGGCTCCCTTGCATGTGGGGCAGCGCCACGTTGGCGATGGTCGTATCGAGCGACTGCATGAGAGTGGCCAGCATCACGCAGAGCGTGATGCCGCCGCGATTGGGCGTGCTCGGGGTGAGCTCCTCAGCCATTCCCGGCTCCTGAGGCACAGGAATGTGCCCCGCCGCCGCAGGTGGCGCTCATCCGATCCTCGGCTCGGAGACTCCAGCATTGATGCGGGAGAGGAAGCGCCGACTCCGTCTTGCAAAATGTCGTTTGGCTGTGTGAATATACAGCTCGTCGGTATATCGGCCATCAGGCCACCGGCAGGCGATCGACAGTTTTTCGGGCGGCTCGCAGCAAGCGAGTGCAACGGCACGGTGGTTTCGACTGCGAGTGTGCGTTGGGTAAGGGTACATGGCTGTTTCCGGGCTAGAACGTTAGCCTCCTGACTCTGGAAATCCCCTCGCTTCAGGGAGGGGAAGACGTTAAAGAATCGACCAGCCGCGCGTATGGCCGGTGTCGATGCTGACTTCCGCGCTCATCCCGGCGCGCAGCGGCGGCAGGCTCCGCTCACCCGTGTCGACGGCGATGCGCACCGGGATGCGCTGCACGACTTTCACCCAGTTGCCGCTCGTGTTCTGCGCCGGCAGCAGCGAGAACTGCTGCGCCGCCGCCGGGCTGATGCTCGCGACGGCGCCGTGCCAGGTCTGCCCGGGATAGGTGTCGACCGTGATCGTGACCGCCTGTCCGGGACGCACGTAGGTCAGGGCCGTCTCCTTCGGGTTGGCGCGCACCCAGACGTGATCCGTAGCCACCAGATAGAACGCGGTGATCGAGGCGCCGATGTACCTGCCGGGCTGCAGGGAGGGCACGCTGGTCACGATTCCGTCGAAGGGCGCGCGCACGACGGTATGGGCGAGCTCGCGCGCCGCCTCGTCGCGGGCGGCCAGGGCGCTCAGGTACTGCGGGTACTGCTGCACCGGGCCGTCCGGATGGCCGTTCAGGCTGGCGGCGATGCCGGCGAGCCGCTCGTTGAGCGATGCGAGCGCCTGCCGCGCGCGCTCGAGATCGCGCTGCGCGGTATCGTAGCCCGTGCGCGAGACGATGTTCACCCGCGCGAGATTGGTCGCGCGGTGGAATTGCACCTGGCTGTAGCCGAGGTCGTACTTCGCCTGCGCGATCTTCGCCTGCATCTCCCGGTAGCCCGCCTGCTGCGCGAGCAGGTTGTCGCGTACGGCGGCGAGCTGCGCGTCGGCGCGATCCACCGCGTAGCGGTATTGCCGGCTGCGCAGGGTGTAGAGGACCTGGCCGCGCGTGACCGGTTGATTCTCCTTCACGTACACGCGCCTCACGATGCCCGACACATCGGCCGAGACGCCGACGGTGTCGGCCTCGACGTACGCGTTGTCGGTCGAGATCGTGCTTCCGCCCAGGGCGTAGACGATGAAGCCGGCGATCAGCACCAGGGGCAGAAGTAGAAAGAGCACAGTGCGCAGCCGCCGCCGCCCGGCAGGAGGCGCCGCGTGGGCCGGCGCCGGCGTGGCGGACGGCGCGTGCACGACGGGTCCGGGGCGGGCTGCCGTGGCGGCCGCGGCGCCCTGATCGAGCAGGCTGGCGAACCGCTCGTCGTCGATGACGTTCCGGCAAACCAACAGGCTGCAGCGGATGTGATCGCTCAGGTAGGCGCCGCTCGCCCCCGACCACCAGCGCCCGATCGCGCTCTGGCGGCGGTGTCCGACCACGACCAGGTCGGCCTGCACCAGCTCGGCGTAGGCGGCGATCTCGCGCGCCGGCTCACCGATGACGAGCTTGCCCGAGGCCTCAAAGCCGAGCGCGGCGAGCCGTGCCATGCCCTCCTGCAGCACGCGCTCGTACTCCACCCGCTGCTGCGCGACGCCGCCGCCGCCGACTCCCTCGCCGAGCTTCGCGCCGGCTCCCTCCGGAATCACCGAGAGCACGAACACCTGCGCGCCATACCGCCGCGCCAACAGCGCCCCCTCGCGCAGCGCGGTGCGCCCCTCGATGGAGCCGTCGTAGGCCAGGAGAATTCGCTGGTACACCGGGGTGCCTTTCCGAGATCCGCACGCGCGGGACGACGCGGCCCGGGAGCCTCGCCGCGGGCTGCGCCCGCAATGCGCGTTCCCCGCCCCAACCCCACGCGAGCGCGAGGATACCGTGTCTCATTTGCCGATGCAGAAGCTGCCGAAGATCCTGCCCAGCAGGTCCTCGCCGGTGAACTCGCCGGTGATCTCGTTGAGCGCCTGCTGCGCGCCGCGCAGCTCCTCGGCGACCAGCTCGCCGGCACGGCTCTCGCGCAGCCGCCGCTGTGCCTCCGCTACCTGCCGCCGGGCGCGGTCGAGCGCATCGAGGTGCCGCTGCCGGGCGGAAACGGTGCCGGCGTCCAGGGTCTGGTATCCCATGCACGTCTTCAGGTGGGCGCGCAGCGTGTCCATTCCCTGCCCCGTGAGGGCGGACAGCGCCACCCGCGGCGGCCCGGCCACGGTGTCGGCCACCGGTACGCCCTTCGTCAGGTCGCATTTGTTGAGCACCAGCGTCACGGGCACATCGGACGGCAGCCGGTGCTTCTCCTCGCGATAGCCGTCCGCACCGGGGTCCTCGGCGGCGTCGATGACGAAGAGCACCCGGTCGGCACGCCGCATTTCGGCATGCGCCCTGCGGATGCCCTCTGCTTCGACTACGCCCGCATCCTGACGCAGACCCGCCGTGTCGAGCACATGGAGCGGCATGCCGTCGATGTCGATCCGCTCGCGGACGATGTCACGAGTGGTCCCGGGGATCGGCGTGACGATGGCCGCATCGTATCCGGCCAGCCGGTTGAGCAGGCTGGACTTGCCCGCGTTCGGCCGGCCGGCGATCACGACGGTCATGCCCTCGCGCAGCAGGCGCCCCTGCCGCGCGCTCTGCTCGACCCCGGCAAAGTGGGCGTGCACGGCCTGGAACCGCTCCTCGAGCTCCCGATCGGCCAGGAAGTCGATCTCCTCCTCGGGGAAGTCGATGGCGGCCTCGACGAAAGTCCGCAGGTCGATCACCGCCTCGGTGAGGCCGCGCACCATGGCGGAGAACTCTCCCTGGAGCGAGCGCATGGCCGCGCGCGCCGCCTCGCGCGAGCCGGCATCGATCAGATCGGCGATCGCCTCGGCCTGGGCAAGGTCCAGCTTGTTGTTGAGAAAGGCGCGCTGCGTGAACTCTCCCGGCAGGGCGCGCCGCGCACCGAGCTCCGTCACCCGTGTCACCAGCGCCTCGAGCACCAGCGGCCCGCCGTGGCCATGCAGCTCGAGGACGTGCTCGCCGGTGTAGGAATGCGGTCCGGGGAAGAAGAGCGCGAGCCCGGCGTCGATCGGCTCCTGCGCGGCATCGAGGAAGCGGGCGAAGCCCGCGCGCCGGGGCAGCGGCAGCTCGCCGAGCAGCACCGCGGCGATCTCCGGTGCCCGTGGGCCCGAGACCCGTACGATCCCGATGCCGCCCCTTCCTGGCGGCGTGGCCGCCGCCACGATGGTATCCGTGCGGCTCATGCCCGGAGGCTACCGCCGTCGAGGTGGCGGTTGAAGTGCCGCTCTCTCAGGCAACGGCAAGTGTTCCGAAAGCGATCCAGTAACCGGCCGTTTCCCGGGGCGCATGCTCCGGCGCTGACGGGTCTCAGGGTCCGCGCTCGGGTCGCTTACGCCTTCTGCGGCGCCGTGCCGACGCCCAGCCGGCGATTGATGTTCCACTGCTGCGCGATCGAGAGAATGGTGTTCGTCACGTAGTAGAGCACCAGCCCGGCCGGGAAGAAGGCGAACATCGCCGACATCACGAGCGGCATGATCATCATGACCTTCTGCTGCGTCGGATCGGGCGAGGTCGGATTGAGCTTGTACTGGACGAACATGGCGACCGCCATGATGGCGGGCAGGATGAAGTAGGGGTCCCGGGCCGAGAGGTCGTGGATCCAGAGGATGAACGGGGCCTGGCGCATCTCCGCGCTGTAGAGGAGCACCCAGTAGAAGGCGATGAACACCGGGATCTGCACGATCATGGGCAGGCAGCCCGCGACCGGGTTCACCTTCTCCCGCTTGTAGACCTCCATCATGGCGCGGCCGAGCTTCTCCTTGTCGTCCTTGTAGGTCTCCTGGATGTTCTTGATGCGCGGCCCCAGGGCTTTCATCTTCGCCATGGAGCGGCCGCTCGCCTCCGAGAGCGGGTACAGCACCAGCTTCAGGAGGAACGTGACCATGATGATCGCGACGCCCCAGTTTCCGGTGATCGCGTAGACCTTGCTCAGCAGCCAGAAGAGCGGCTCGGCGAGGATGGTCAGCATGCCGTAGCCGACGACGTACGTCAGGCTGGGCTCGATCTTCGCCAGCTGCGCGTGCAGCATCGGTCCGACGTAGAGCGTCTGGTGGATCGTGGCGGTCGCGCCCGGGGCCACCGTCTGCTGCGGGCCCATCGCCGTCAGCAGGTAGTAGGGCAAGGAGACTTCGGACGTGAAGCGCCAGGGCGCGCCTTTCGGCGGCACGACGGCGCTCACGAAATCGTCCTGGGTCGCAGCGATCCAGCCGTCGGTCACCATCTGCGAGAAGTGCTTGTAATCGCTGCTCGAAGGATGCAGCACCACGTATTTCTTGCCGTTCCAGATGGCCGGCCCGTGATACGCGTAGGTGTTGGGATGGAAGTAGCTTCTGCCGGTGCGCGGGTCGTTGCGGTAGATCTGCGCGTACGGCGCCGCTGGCCACGGCGCGGCGCCGGTGTTCTGCACGGTGTAGTCGAGTCCGATTCCGTAGGAGCCCCTGGTGAAGACATACGTCTTCGTCACCGTGATGCCGCCGCTGCTCCAGGTGAGCGGCACGCGCAGCTGTTGCGCGCCGTCCATGGAATAGCTTTGCCGCGGCGCCGTGAAGGTCGCGGTGTGGTTGGGGTACGGCGTATCGCCCGGCCCGGTGAGCCCGCTCTGCAGCAGGTAGACGGTCCGGGCGCTGGCGTCGTTCTCCAGCTGCACGCGCGCCGCCTGCCCCTTGATCTGGGCGTACTGGAGCAGCTTCACCCGCTCCAAGGTGCCGCCCCGGGTGCTGATCTCGATGTCGTAAACGTCCGTATGGACGTGGATGACCGGCGCGCTTTCAGACGCCGCAGGTTTCACAGCCGGAATACCCGCCGTAGAAGGCGTCGGAGCGGGAGGTATCGGCGCAGGCTCAGCGGCAGTCGGAGCTGATTTCGAAGGCCCCGATGGCTGCGCCTGGGGAATGCTGTTGGCCAGGCTGGACTGGCGGGAGGAAGCCGTCTGGCTGGAGACCGGCGTCGCCGGGGCGGGCGGGAACTCGCGTTGCCAGGCCGTGTAATTGAGCCACAGCACGATCACGAGCGCGAGCCAGAGGTAGAAGCGCGGATTGTTATTCATGGATGTGGCCGGAAACTTGAGGCCGGGAGCACTCTGCCGCGGGTCCCGCGCCCAGCGCATGAGAGCCCGGGGCGCCCCCGGCGGGCACGGGGTCGAAGCCGCCCGGATGCCAGGGATGACAGCGCCCAATGCGCTTCAGTCCCAGCCAGCTGCCGCGCAGCAGGCCGAATCTGCCGATGGCCTCCAGGGTGTACTGCGAGCACGAGGGGTGGAATCGGCAGCAGGGGCCGAGGAAAGGGCTGACGGTCCACTGGTAGCAGCGGATCAGGAAGATCGCGGGGCGTCGCAGCATTTCTCGATCACCATCTTCCACAGGGCAGCGAGGCTGGCGTGCAGTTCCGCGCCCGGGGCGCCGCGCGCCTTCGGCCTCGCGCTCACGAGGAGATCCAGGGGCGGGAGAGCATGCTGGTGTAGCCGAAACGATTCCCGGACGATGCGGCGGATGCGGTTGCGCTCCACGGCATTGCCCGCGGTGCGCACGGCAACTGCCATGCCGAGGCGAGCGCCGTGCTTATCGTTGCTGCTAGCTGTCACCGCGAAGAATCCGTTGCCTAAGCGCCGGCCGCGTGCATACGCGGCGTCGAACTCCGACTTGCGCAGCACACGCCTTTGCGCCGGAAAAGTGAGCCGGTGCATAGTCGACGAGCTGGAGCCGCCCGTGGGGGCGATCCAGCAGACCTCCGCCGGCCCGTGCGCGGTGGGCGTACGGCCGAAAACTGGCAGCCTTGAAATCGGAGCCTTTTTTCGCAGCCCGTTAAGGGATCAGCTTCCGACGTCCCTTGGCGCGACGGCGAGCCAGCACTTTGCGCCCGTTCTGGGTCGCCATGCGTGCCCGGAACCCGTGCGTACGCTTGCGGCGCAGCTTGCTTGGCTGATAGGTACGCTTCATTCCAGGGGCTCCAGGGGATCCGTGGCTTCCAAAAAAGGGGCGGCAAGGCTAAGCCGTTGAGTGCCAAGGTGTCAATCTTTTTAGGCGCGGCAAAACCTTTAGCGCTGGCGCCCGAGGGTATAGACTCCGCAGCCCTTTCCCCGTCGAAGTAGTCGCGGAGGCAACCGCGTGGAAGCGTCGCTTTGGGCTCGGTGCAAATGCGCCTTGGAGACCGAGCTCCCGGAGCAGCAGTTCAATACCTGGGTGCGGCCTCTGCAGGCGGTGGAAGGGGCCGGTGCGCTCAAGCTGCTTGCGCCCAACCGATTCGCGGTGGAATGGATCAACGAGCACCTGCTGCCGCGCATCGGTGAGTTGCTGCGCAATGTGAGCACGGGCGACGCGCCGATCGTCACGGTCGAGGTCGGCTCGCGCAGCTCGCCCATGCGGGCAGCGGTCGCGGCTGCATCGCCGTCGGGTGCTGCCGCTGGGGCTCAGCGCTTGCGGCGGGCGGAAGGCCTGGTCGTCGGTGCGCGCCTCAATGCGGATTTCACTTTCGGCACGTTCGTCGAGGGCAAGAGCAATCAGCTCGCCAAGGCCGCCTCCCGGCAGGTCGCGGAGAATCCCGGTCGCGCCTACAACCCGCTTTTCCTCTACGGCGGCGTGGGTCTCGGCAAGACGCATCTGATGCATGCCATCGCGCACCTCATCAAGGAGCGTGACGGGGAGGCCCGCATCGCCTACGTCCACTCGGAGCGCTTCGTCGGCGACATGGTGCGTGCGCTGCAGCACAACAGCATGAACGAGTTCAAGACCGCCTACCGGTCGCTCGATGCGCTGCTCATCGACGACATCCAGTTCTTCGCCGGCAAGGAGCGCTCGCAGGAGGAGTTCTTCCACACCTTCAACGAGCTCCTCGAGGGCCAGCACCAGGTCATCCTGAGCTGCGACCGCTACCCGAAGGAGGTCGCGGGACTGGAGGAGCGGCTGAAATCCCGGTTCGGCTGGGGCCTGACGGTGGCCATCGAGCCGCCGGAGCTCGAGACCTGCGTCGCCATCCTCATGACCAAGGCGCAGCACGCCAGCGTCCACCTCCCGGAGGAGGTGGCGTTCTTCATCGGCAAGCGGATCCGCTCCAATGTGCGCGAGCTGGAAGGCGCGCTGCGGCGCGTGATCGCCAATTCACGCTTCACCGGCCATCCGATCACGCTGGACTTCACGCGCGAGGCGCTGAAGGATCTGCTGTCGCTGCAGGCGAAGCTCGTCACCATCGAGAACATCCAGAAGACCGTCGCCGACTACTACAAAGTCCGTATGGCGGACCTGCTTTCCAAGCGCCGCAGCCGCTCGGTGGCGCGTCCCCGGCAGGTTGCGATGGCGCTCTCCAAGGAGCTCACCAGCCACAGCCTGCCGGAGATCGGGGATGCCTTTGGCGGCCGCGACCACACGACGGTGATGCACGCGTGCAAGCGCATCAAGGAGCTGCGCGGCACCGAGGTGCGCATGAGCGAGGACTACTCGAACCTGTTGAGAACCCTGACCGGTTGAGGGGGATAGGGCTGTGGATTTCCTGTGAGCGCTCCAGGGGATAAAGTTACGCACAGACCGCCCACAGGCGCCGCCCAGGTCGTACCGCAAAGCTTAGGGCAGCGCAGGGGGGTCAAGCTCTTGATCCTGCGGGGCGAATGAGGTTGTTCCCGGTATCCACAGGCCTAATCACTACTACAATCTGATTTAAGATCTCAAGAAAGAATAGATTATGAAGCTGACGGCTACGCGCGAGGACCTTCTCGCCCCCCTGCAAAGCGTGATTGGTGTGGTCGAGCGGCGGCAGACGATGCCGGTGCTCGCGAACGTGCTGCTGTCGGCGCGCGACAGCCGGCTGGCGATCACGGGGACGGATCTCGAGGTGGAGCTCGTCGCCGCCACCCAGGTCAGCCTCGAGCAGCCGGGCGACATCACCGTACCCGGGCGAAAGCTGCTCGACATCTTCCGTGCCTTGCCGGATGGGGTGAGCGTCACCCTGAGTACGGAAGGCGAGCGGGTGACGGTACGCGCCGGCCGCAGCCGGTTCACGCTCTCGACTTTGCCGGCGGCGGAGTTTCCGGTGGTCGATGTGATCAATGCGGCGCAGGTGCTCTCACTGGCGCAGGGAGAGTTTCGGCGGCTGATCGATAAGACGCACTTTTCGATGGCACAGCAGGATGTGCGCTACTACCTCAATGGGCTCCTGCTCGAGACTCAGGACACCACGCTGCGAGCGGTGGCGACGGATGGGCATCGGCTCGCGCTATCGGAGATGACCCTTTCCGCGCCGGTCAAGGCGGGGCAGGTGATCGTGCCGCGCAAGGGCGTACTGGAGCTGCAGCGGATCCTGGGAACGGAAGGGAACGTGGAGCTGGCGATCGGGACGAATCACATTCGCGCGCAGATCGGCGATATTCGATTCAGTTCGAAGCTCATTGACGGCAGATTTCCGGAGTACGGGCGGGTCATCCCGAACAGCCCGCCGAAGCACGTGCAGGCGGACCGGGAGCTGTTGCGCCATGCGCTGCAGCGGACGGCCATCCTGTCGAACGAGAAATACCGCGGGATCCGGCTGGGGGTGAAGACGGACCTCCTGACCGTCCAGGCGCACAATCCGGAGCAGGAGGAGGCAGAGGATCAGGTCGAGGTCGTCTATGCGGGAGATGAGGTTGAGATCGGGTTCAATGTCAACTATTTGCTGGATGCTTTGGGCGCGATCGAGGGAGATAAGGTCGAGATCGGGCTCAGTGACTCGAACAGCAGTTGTCTCATTCATGCGCCGGGGCTGACGCAGACCCGGTATGTCGTGATGCCGATGAGGCTCTGATGGCCTGCTGTGGTTGAGACCGATTGACCGGGAGGAAGCTACACAATGAGCCCCGGCCAGAGCGCCGCAAGTACGTCCCTGTAGGCTAGCGGATCGCCCTCCATGGCGATCGGCTTCCGGCCAGGGCTCATCGTGCACCTCCCTCCCCCTCACGGCATCCGGGGCCATACTCGCGCGGCCGAGGCCATCCTTTGATTCTCGGCGAGCTGACTGTTCGCAATTTGCGCTGCATCGAGCAGGCCGAGCTGTCGCTTCATCCTGAGCGCAATCTCATTTGGGGCGGAAATGGGTCGGGGAAGACCTCGCTGCTCGAGGCGATGTTTCTGCTTGGGCGGGGGCGGTCCTTCCGGACGCGAAACTCAGAGCGGCTGATTCGGCACGGGCAGGAGAGGCTGGTGGTATTCGGGAGGACGGAGGGCACGGGACCGGCGGGGACGGGCGGCGTCCATGCGGTGGGCGTGGAGGTGCATCGGCGGGACGGCAGTCGAGCGCGGGTGGATGCGGCGCCGGTGGAATCGCTGGCGGAGCTTTCGCGGGTGTTTCCGGTACAGGTGATCGATCCGGAGATCCACAAGCTCATCGAGGAGGGCGGGCGCAGGAGGAGACGCTGGCTCGACTGGGCAGTGTTCCACGTGGAACCTCGGTTCGCCGAATGGTGGGTCCGGTATGGGCGCGCGGTTCGGCAGAGGAATGCGGCGCTGCGAGGCCAGAGCGGGGCGGCGAGGCCTTGGGACGTGGAGGTGGCCTCGCTCGGGGAGCGGATATCGGACGCTCGGCGGGCGGTGGTGGAGCAGCTTCAGCCTTACTGGCTGGAGGTCGCCCAAGGGCTCGATTGTCCGGCGGCGGAGCTTCAGTACTTCAGGGGGTGGGGTGCACCACATTCGCTCGCGGAGGCGCTCGAAGGGTCACGGGTCCGGGATGAGGCCAGGGGGGTGACGCATGTGGGGCCGCACCGGGCGGATCTGCTGATCCGGGTCGGGGGCAAGCTTGCGCGCGACGTGCTGTCGCGGGGGCAGCAGAAGCTGATGGCGGTGGCGCTGACGCTGGCCCAGCTGCGGCTCCTGAAGGAGGTCTCCGAGACCACGCCGACGCTGCTTCTGGACGATCCGGCGGCCGAGCTCGATTCCGAGCACTTGGGGCACTTTGTCCGCCAGATCGAGCCGCTGGGATGTCAGTTGATCATGACGTCGCTGCAGCCGGAAACACCGGCTTTTGGGGTGCCTGATCGGGTGTTTCACGTGGAACAGGGGAGGGTGGGCCGGTATAATGTCCCATCCTGAGACCGGACCTTTTCATGGCTGCCGAAGACGTCTACGACTCCAGCAAAATCAAAGTTCTAAAGGGCCTCGACGCGGTGCGCAAGCGCCCGGGGATGTACATCGGCGACACCGATGACGGCACCGGTCTGCACCACATGGTTTTCGAGGTCGTGGACAACGCGATCGACGAGGCGCTGGCCGGATACTGCGACAAGATCGCCGTCACGATCCACGCGGACGAGTCCGTAACCGTCTGGGACAATGGCCGTGGCATCCCCGTGGACATCCACCCGGAGGAGGGGCGGTCCGCGGCTGAAGTCATCATGACCGTCCTGCACGCGGGCGGGAAGTTCGACGCCAGCTCGTACAAGGTGTCCGGCGGTCTGCACGGGGTCGGCGTGTCGGTCGTGAACGCCTTGTCGGACTACCTGCTCCTGCTCGTCTACCGCGACGGGAAAGTCCACCGCCAGGAGTACCACCTCGGGGATCCGGCCGCGCCGCTCGCAGTCGTCGGCGACACCTCGGAGCGGGGCACCGTGGTGCGCTTCAGGCCGAGCTCGCAGATCTTCACTCACATCCAGTTCAACTACGAGATCCTGGCCAAGCGGCTGCGGGAGCTCTCGTTCCTCAATTCGGGCGTGCGCATCGAGCTCGTCGACGAGCGCGAGAACAAGTCCGACGTGTTTCAGCACGAAGGCGGCCTCAAGGCCTTCGTCAGCTACCTGAACCGGGCGCGCGTCCCCATCCATGACTCGGTGCTCTGGTTCAAGACCCAGGACGGACCGGTCTGCGTCGAAGTCGCCATGCAGTGGAACGACTCCTACCAGGAGAGCATGTTCTGCTACACCAACAACATCCCGCAGAAGGATGGCGGCACGCACCTCGCGGGCTTCCGCAGCGCCCTCACGCGCACGCTCAACGATTACATCGAGAAGGAGTTGTCCGCAAAGAAGGACAAGTTGCCGACGACCGGCGATGACGCCCGGGAGGGGCTCACCGCGATTCTGTCGGTGAAGCTGCCCGACCCGAAGTTCTCCTCGCAGACCAAGGACAAGCTGGTCTCCTCCGAGGTCAAGGCTGTCGTCGAGGCGGCGGTCGCCGGCAAACTGCAGGAATACCTGCTCGAGCACCCGCAGGAAGCGAAGTCCATCGTCGCGAAGATCATCGACGCCGCCCGCGCCCGCGAGGCTGCGCGGCGCGCGCGCGAGATGACCCGCCGCAAGGGGGCGCTGGATATCGCCGGCCTCCCGGGCAAGCTCGCCGACTGCCAGGAGAAGGATCCGGCGCTCTCCGAGATCTTCATCGTCGAGGGCGACTCCGCCGGCGGCTCCGCCAAGCAGGGCCGCGACCGCCGTACCCAGGCGATCCTGCCGCTCAAAGGCAAGATCCTGAACGTGGAGAAGGCCCGCTTCGACAAGATGCTGGCGTCCGCTGAAGTCGGCACGCTGATCACCGCGCTGGGATGCGGCATCGGGAAGGACGACTTCGATCTCGGCAAGCTTCGTTACCATCGCGTGGTTCTGCTCACCGACGCGGACGTGGACGGCAGCCACATACGGACACTGCTCTTGACGTTCTTCTACCGTCAGCTACCGGACCTCATCGCAAACGGGCACATCTACATTGCGCAGCCGCCGCTTTTCAAGGTGAAGCGCGGCAAACAGGAGCTGTACGTCAGGGACGAAGCGGAGCTCGACGCCGCGCTGCTCAACACGGCGCTGGAGAATTCCGCCCTGTACGTGAACGCCTCCGCGCCGCCGCTGCAGGGGCCGGGCCTCGAGGCGCTGTCGCGCAAGTACATGGAGGTCCAGGCCATCATCAAGCGCTGGTCACGCCGCTATGACGATCGGCTGCTCGAGCAGCTGATCTACATGCCGGAGGTCAAGCCCGCGGACTTCGACCGGCCGGACTGGCTGCGCAGCTGGGTCCAGGATCTCGATCAGCGGCTCAACTCCCTCGACGATGCGACGCGAGCCTACCGCGTGGAGCTGCGCGCCACCTCCGGCGAGCATGCGGCGCGCATCATGATCCACAAGACCGAGCACGGGACCGCGAGCGACAAGTATCTGCCGCGTGAGTTCTTCGATTCCGCGGAGTACCAGCGGATCGCCGATCTCGCCCGCACGCTCGCGGGCCTCATCGGCGAAGGCGCGTACGTCAGCCGCGCCGACGACCGTCAGGACATCGGCTCCTTCAAGGAAGCGATGAAGTGGCTCTTCGACCAGGCGCGCAAGGGGCAGACGATCCAGCGCTACAAGGGCCTCGGCGAGATGAACCCCGAGCAGCTCTGGGACACCACCATCAATCCCCAGACCCGCCGCTTGCTGCAGGTGAGGATCGACGACGCGGTCGCCGCGGACGATATCTTCACCACGCTGATGGGCGATCAGGTCGAGCCGCGCCGCGAGTTCATCGAGAAGAACGCGCTCTCGGTCACGAACCTGGATATTTGAGTCGATATCGTATCGTATAAGAGACAATCATCGCATATAAATTGAACACTGATCCATATTGGATCCAGTAAAGAGCTTATCGGGCGTGATGGGCAGATCCCGCACCCGCTTGCCCGCCGCGTGATGGACCGCGTTCGGATCGCCGCCGACGATGCCGATCTCCCCGATGCCGCGTCAGCCCATGGGCGTGGAACGGTCGTCGACCTCGTCCAGCCAGACGGCCTCGAGAGTGGCGACATCCGCATTGCTGGCGATGTGATAGCCGGCGAAGTCATGGTTGATCACGTGACCGACGCAGCTCGGATGCCCCGCCCTCGCCTCCTGCAGCACGCCGACGGCCGAGCAGATCTGCCCCGGAGTGCAGCAGCCGCACTGCAGCGCATCGTGGTCGAGGAAAGCCTGCTGCGACGGGTGGAGCCTGCCGCTCTCGGCGAGGCCGCGCGAGGTCGTGATAGCCGCGCCGCCGTGGGCAACGGCCAATGCCAGGCACGTGATCGCGCGGCGGCCATCGAGCGGAACGGTGCAGGCGCCGCACTGGCCGTGGTCGCACCCCTTCATCACCGAGGCGACCCCGAGCCGCTCCTCGCCATCGACTCGCAAGGAGATGCTGGCTTCCACGGAGGCGCCCTCCCGGCTCAACCGATCCCGCCTCCACGCCCCGCCGCGCAACCGGCTCCGCTGCCCGCCGCTAGCGGTCGCTCACCCGAGCGATGCTGATGCCGCGGCACCCACTCCAGCATTGACCGGGCTGTCGGCAGCCGCTCCGGTTACCGGGTCCCTACCCTCGCTGGTCGCGCCGAAAGGCGGAGCCGGCACGTTGGGCGGCATCATGAACTTCTCCAACAACATGATGGGCGTGGTGGCGCCCATCGTCACCGGCTTCATCGTCGGCCGCATCGAGCCTTTACCGGAGCCGGCGATCGACTGAGTGCCGTATATAATCGGCAGCTTCATGTCACTTGCCCGCGGTACTTTCGGTGGCACATCCGCGAAACCGGCACTCCATCGGGAAGTCAGGGCCGCCGCGGAATAAGCCGCCCTGCGCGTGCCATCCCTCCGCGCGATTCGCGAAATCGGATATGCGCTTACCCGATCAATACCCATGACCCGCTCCTCGGGCGCGCGCGGTACCGGCGCGGCGGTGAGCGGTGGCTGAGCAAGTCGACTGCCTCGTCATCGGCGCGGGCGTCGTCGGCCTGGCGGTCGCGCGCGCCCTCGCCATCCGCGGCCGGGAGGTCCTGGTCCTCGAGGCCGAGGATGCCATCGGCACGGGCACCAGCTCCCGCAACAGCGAAGTGATCCACGCGGGGATCCACTATGCGCCTGGCTCCGCCAAGGCGAGCCTCTGCGTCCGCGGCAAACACCTTCTCTACGACTATTGCCGGGCGCGCGGCATCGACCATCGACCCTGCGGCAAGCTGATCGTCGCCACTGACCAGTCGCAGGTGACCGCGCTGCAGAAGATCGAGGCTACAGCACGCGCCAACGGCGTCACGGACCTGCGCTGGCTCGCCGCCGCCGAGGCGACGGCCATGGAGCCGGCCCTGAGCTGCGTGGCGGCGTTGCTTTCTCCGTCCACCGGCATCGTCGACAGCCACGGCTTCATGCTTGCGCTGCAGGGGGATCTCGAAGACGCTGGCGGTACGGTGGCCTTTCGCGCGCCCGTGAAACGGGGACGCTGCGGCTCCGACGCCATCCGCCTCGAGGCCGGCTCGGACGAGCTCATCGAGGTTGCGGCGCAGTGTGTGGTCAACAGCGCGGGCCTGCAGGCGCAGGCGGTGGCGCGGCGGATGGAAGGCGTTCCCGACCAAAGCATTCCAACGTCGGCCTTCGCCAAAGGCAGCTACTACGTGCTGCACGGGAAGGCGCCCTTCCGGCATCTGATCTATCCGACACCGGAGCCCGGCGGACTCGGCGTGCATCTCACGCTCGATCTCGCCGGTCAGGCGAAGTTCGGACCCGATATCGAATGGATCGAGGAGTTGGATTACACCGTCGACCCCGCCCGCGCGGCGCGCTTCTACTGCGCGATCCGCCGCTATTGGCCCGGGCTGCCGGACGAGGCCCTGCATCCGGGCTACGCCGGAATCCGGCCCAAGCTCGGGGGTCCGGACGCTGCCGCCGAGGATTTCCTGATCCAGGGACCGCGGGCCCACGGTGTGCGGGGCCTCATCAATCTCTATGGCATCGAGTCGCCGGGACTCACCGCCGCGCTGGCCATCGGCGAGTACGTCGCGGACGAGCTCACGCGGTGAAGCGCACGTCACGCCGCTCCGGCCCGAGCAGTGCGAGCAGCACCAGCGCCACAGCGACCACACCGGACACGGCCGTCAGGGACAGCGCGTAATCCGGGCGCCCGTGGCTCGGGTACGCGGCGGCAATGGCCGCCTGCAGCGTCGCGTTGAAGGAAGTGAGCAGGTTGCCGAGCTGATACACCACGCCGGGGAAGGTGGCGCGCATGCCCTCGGGCGACAGCTCGTTGAGGTGCACCGGCACGACGCCCCAGGCGCCCTGAACCATGAACTGCATGGCGAATGCCGCGATCGCCAGCGTCACGGCGGTGCTCGAGTAGGCCCAGAACGGCAGCACGAGCAGCGACAGCGCCGCCGCAAGCGCTATCGCGCGCCGCCGGCCCATGCGGCTCGACAGCATGCCGAACGTCATGCCGCCCAGGATCGCGCCGATGTTGTAGACGACGGCGATCGCGGAGATCGTATCCGTGGAGAATCCGCGCTGCCTGGCGAGGAACGTCGGATACAGGTCCTGCGTTCCGTGGCTGAAGGCATTGAAGCAGGCCATCAGCGCGATCGCGTAGAGCGCCAGCATCCAATGCCCGCGCAGTCCGCCCCAGAGGCTGCGCCGCGCCGGCTGCGCGCGGCCGGCGGACCAGGTCCGCGACTCCGGCACCTTGCTGAAGATGTAGAGCACCAGGAGCGCGGGCGCCGCGCCCACCATGAACATCCCGCGCCAGCCGATGCGCTCGAACAGCAGTCCGTACACGACCGCCGCCACCAGGTAGCCGCAGGGATAGCCCGCCTGCAGGATCCCCGACACCAGGCCGCGGGAGCGGACCGGCACGGTCTCGAAGGCGAGGGAGGCGCCGATTCCCCACTCCCCGCCCATGGCGATCCCGTAGAGCGCCCGCAAGGCGATGAAAACCTGCAGCGACGGCGAGAAGGCGGTGGCGAGCTCCATCGCCGAATACAAAAGGATGCTGGCCATGAGCGCCGGCCGGCGGCCGTAGCGGTCGGCGAAGCGCCCGAAGAGAAATGCGCCCACGGGGCGCATCGCCAGGGTGACGCTGATCCCGAGCGTCACCGCCGTGATGTCGGTCTTGAAGTCGCGGGCCAGGCGCGGCAGCACGAACACGACGAGGAAGAAATCGAACGCATCCAGCATCCATCCGAGGAAGCTGGCGACCACCACACTGCGACTCTCCGCCGTCCAAGCCTCGCTCGACGTCATGCCCATCCCCCCCGCGCTGGCGACAAACACGGATCATATCGCGCCCCGGCGGGGACGCTCCGGGCTGACCCGATGGGATTACCGGCGGCGGCACGGCGCGAGCCGGACACGTCCGGGCGCATCCGCGCCTGCCGCTGGCCCCCGCAGACAGCTCTGGCCGGCTCCCGCTGCCCGGGTTAAGGTAGCCGCGGATTCCCGGAACTCATCAAGAATCACGTGGATTATCCCGCATCCGGCCCGCATGCGCTGGCGTGCGGCGGCACCGGCCTTCGGGCGAGCGGTACCGCCATCGCCAAAGAGGTCGTCTGCAACGACGGCGATCCCGCCAGCGGCGCGGGCGGCGGAGGTGTCGGTACGGTTTTCGCATCGCCGGGCTGGCAACACGGTCTGGACACCACCGACACGGAAGGAAGCCGCACTCCCCTCGCCATGCGTGGCGTTCCCCACGTAGCCGCGGATGCCGACCCGAAAACCGGCTACGACGTGCGGGTGGATGGAATGCGCGCCGTGTTCGCCGGCACCGGCGCGGTCGCTCCTCCGCGGGCCGGTCTCATCGCGCGCATCAACGCACTCACCGGCCACGCCGCGGGCTTCGCGAGCCCCGCGCTCCACGGGCAACCCTCCGCATTGCACGACATTACCCAGGGCAACAGCGGCGCCTTCGCCGCGTCGTCCGGCCGGGACGCCTGCACGGGCCTCGGCCGTCCTGACGGGGCCGGGGTGGCGGCCGTCGCCGGCCGCTGATGCCCGTGAGCGAGAGCCGCTACGTACGTGTCGCCCGCATCGCCGATGTGCCCCGGGGAGGAATGCTCGAGGTCGGCGTGGGCTCGCGCACCATCGTCATCTGCCATACGCGCGACGGTTGGTTCGCCGCGGACAACATCTGCACGCACGCGTATGCGAAGCTCAGCGAGGGGCGGCTGAAAAAGACCCGGCTCATCTGCCCCCTGCACGGCGGATCGTTCGATTGCCGTACCGGGGCGGCCATCGGCTCGCCCGCAGCGCTCCCGCTTGCCACCTATGCCGTGCGGCTGACGGGGGAGGATGTGGAAATCGAGGTGGGAGACTCGCCCGCCGGTTCATGAGCGGTTCAGCCGCGGATGCCCGGCGCGGCGCCATGTCGTCCCGAAGCAACGGACGCTTCGGTAGTCATCAGACATCTTCAGCATTCTTCACGCGCCGCGCCGGTTCGGGCTCGCGCCCTTCGCGTAAGATCCCCTCCCAGTCGCCACCATCCGCTACGTGTCAACATGACGCACGAGTCCCGGCAGCCCGGCCAGTTATGGATCTACGCCGTCTATTGCCTGATTGCCGTCGGCTGCGCGGTCCTCGGTTACTACCAGTTCCACGCCGTCGCGCTGCGCATCATTGCGATAGCGGACAGGCAACACGGATTGCGCGCGCTCGCCTATTCCGGCCTCTTCTGGCTGGGCCTCGGCTTCCTCCTGATCGTCGTGCGCACGATCTTCTGGATGCGCTACCGTCCGGCGCACGCGGCCACGCGGGAGAGCGCGCCGGACATCACGGTCATCATCCCTGCCTACAACGAGGGCGCGATGGTGCTGCAATCGATCGAATCGGCGGCCAAGGCCGACTATCCGCACGATCGGCTGCAGATCCTGGTCATCGACGACGGCAGCAAGGACGACACGTGGAGCTACATCTCGCAGGCGGCGCAGCGGTATCCGGGGCTCGTCACCGCGCTGCGCCACGAGCGTAACCGCGGCAAGCGCGAGGCGCTCGCTCTCGGCTTCAGCCGCGCCCGCGGCGAGATCCTGGTCACCATCGATTCGGACAGCGTGATCGAGCGCGGCGCGCTGCTCGCGCTGGCCGGGCCGTTCCGCGACCCGCGGATCGGCGCGGTCGCGGGCAGAGTGGAGGTGTACAACCGCTCCCACGGCATCATCCCGCGCATGCTGCACGTGCGCTACATGCTGTCGTTCGACATGCTGCGCGCGACGGAGTCCGTGTACCGCAACGTGTACTGTTGTCCGGGCGCGCTCACGGGCCTGCGGGCCGCGGCGGTCCGCCAGGTCCTCGAGCGCTGGAAGAACCAGGAGTTCCTCGGCTCCCGCTGCACCTTCGGCGAGGACCGTGCCATGACCAATTATCTGCTCGACAGCGGTTACGACACGGTCTATCAGCGCACCGCGGTCGTGCACACGCTGGTGCCGATCTCGTACGTGAAGCTCTGCAAGATGCTGCTGCGCTGGGACCGCTCCTACGTCCGCGAGGAGCTCCGCTTCTCCCGCATCGTGTGGAAGCGGCCCTGGCCCACGCGTGTCATGGCGCTCTTCGACCGGGCGGTCACCAACTTCCGTTATCCGGCTTCGTACTCCAGCTTCGGGCTGCTGCCGCTCCTCGTGATGCAGGATCCGACCATCACGGTGCCGATCATGGCCACGATGGGAGCCATGTCGCTCTTCAGCGTGCTCTACTTCCTGCGCAGCGAGCGATCGATGAACTTCCTCTACGGCGTGTTGTATACCTACTACTCATCCATCGCGCTCTTCTGGATCTTCCCCTACGCGGTGGCCACGGTGCGCTCGCGCAAATGGATGACGCGCTGAGCCGCCGCCCGGGATCCGCGGCGATTTCTCAGGCGATGCGGTCGATGTCGATTCCGAGCTGAGCGCGCAGCTCCTGCCGTCCCTTGGGCAGGACTTCCACCGCGCGTGTCTCGCGGCGGCGCCGCAGCCAGCCCGAGGCGCAGAGCACGCTCATCAGCTCGACGCCGAGCGGACCTGCCAGATGGTGTTGCCGCTCCGTCCAATCCAGGCATTGGCGCGCCAGCCCGCCGCGCGAGGGCTTGATGCCGCTCAGGTCGATGCCCAGCCGGAGCAGCCATTCGGACCCGGCGGGCGTCACCTCGAGGAGCTTGTCGTGGAGCGGCTGCAGGTATTGCCGTTCCTCGAGCGCGCGGGTCAGCGCCACGCCGACCCGACCCGCGAGGTGGTCGTAGCAGCTGCGGCAGAATCGCAACCGCTGCGCGTCCGGACTCAGGGCCCGATGACGGATCGGGATCGCCGGGCGGATCGCGGCCAGATGCTCCAGCGCCTGTGCCACATGAGAGCCGGCCAGCCGGTAATACCGGTGCCTGCCCTCGATCTCGAGCGCGAGCAGACCGCCTGCCAGAAGCTTCGCGAGATGCGAGCTCGCCGTTTGCGCGGTGACCCGCGCCGCATGGGCCAGCTCGCCGGCGGGCAGCGCCCGCCCATTCAGCAGCGCCACGAGCATCACGGCGCGCGCCGGGTCGGCCAGCAGGAAGGCCGTGCCGGAGAAGCCCGGGAGCTCGGATCGGTCGATCATGGCCTTACGGTATCACCGGCAGGCCACGGAAGCTTCGACCGCGGTCGAATCGTAACGGACCCGGCGCCGTGTAGCCTCGGTGCGACGGCCGGCGAGCCCTCGCTCGCCTTCGCCGAGCTCGGCCTCGTTGTTACGGGAATCGGATTGGGATTCGCCACCGGGCCCCTGATGGGCGCGGCGGTCGGCGCCGTGCCGGCCGCCCGGTCCGGCACCGGCTCCGCCGTAATCAACGTCGCGCGGATGGTCGGCGCCGCGCTCGGCGTTGCCGCGCTCGGCGCGGTGTATGCCGCCTTCAGGGGCGGACCCGAGGGCCTGCGCCTGGCGACGGTCTGCGGCGGTGTCGCCCAGCTTTCGGGGGCGGCATACGCCTGGCGCACGACCGCCGCCTGAGGCGCGGCGCGCCGCCGCCGCCTCAGGCGGCGTCAGCCTGCAACGCCGCCACGGTCTTCTCGACCCACTCCTGGATCTCGCGGTTGACCTCGCGCACGTCGCGGCCGGCGGCGGACACGGGCTCGCCGATCACGACCCGGATGGTCCCCGGCTTCTTGCGCAGGCCGCGCCGCGGCCAATAGCTTCCGGCATCGTGCGCGACCGGTACGATGAGCTTGCCGGTCTCCGCCGCGAGCAATGTGCCGCTGACGCCGTAACGGCGGGTCTCTCCCGGCGGCATGCGGGTGCCCTCCGGAAAGACCACCACCCAGTCGCCCTCGGCGAGCCGCTCGCGGCCCTGGGCAACGACCTGGGAGACCGCCGAGTGGCCCGATTTGCGGTCGATCGCGATGGCATGAAGTTGGCGGATGCCCCAACCGACCACCGGAACCCAGAGCAGCTCCCGCTTCAACACCCAGACCTGCCGCGGGAAGACCACGCTCATCGCGATCGTCTCCCACGAGGAGGAATGCTTCCACAGCGCAATGTGATTGCCCGCGGGCAGCCGCTCCGATCCCTCCACGCGGAAATCCAGCCTGCAGGTCCACTTGAGCGCCGTGAGCAGCACCCGCGCCCACAGCCGCGCCAGGACGAACCGGTGCCGGAACGGCAACAGCAGACAGGCGAGCACGAAGAAGATGGCGTAGCAGAACGTCCAGACGAAGAAAAAGGTCGTGAAGACGATCGAGCCGATGAGCTGCATGGCGGTTGCGCGTCTCAACCGGGCAGTCGCGACAGGTCGGCGACGCCGGCGAAGAGCGCGCGCATCTGCGCGAGCAGAGCCAGCCGGTTGGCACGCAGCCGGGGATCCTCATCCATCACCATCACCTGATCGAAGAAGGCGTCGACGGCAGCTCGAAGCTGCGCCAGCAATGTGAGCGCGCCGCCGTAGTCCTTCCGTGTCGTCGCCGCGGCGACGCCGTCGCGCCGCTGTCGCATCGCCTCGAACAGCTCCCGTTCCGCCGGTGCCTGCAGAGCGCTCTCATCCACGTCCGCCGGCGCGCTCTCGCCGGCCTTGCGCAGGATGTTGGCCACGCGCTTGTTGGCCGCGGCCAGGCTCGCCGCTTCCGGCAATGCGAGGAAGCTGCTGAGCGCCCTGATCCGCGCATCGAGGTCGAGCGGCGAGGCGGGGCGGGTCGCGAGCACGGCATCGAACATCTCGGTCGTGATCGATCCGGCCGTGCCGCCCTCGGTGCGCTCCAGGTAGTACGCTCGCAGCCGCTCGAGGACATAGTCGTAGAGCTCGGCCGCGATGCGCTCGACCGCAAGCGCGGGAGCCGGCTTGCCGGCGGCGGCCGCCGACTTCTCGATGTCCGCGCCGGCCAGCGACACGGCGAGCGCCAGCAGCGCCGGCAGATCCAGGTCGAGCTGCTTCTCGATCGCGAGCCGGACGACGCCGATCGCCGCCCGCCGCAGCCCGAAGGGATCCTTCGTTCCGGAGGGCTTCTCCCCGATGGCGAAAATGCCCGCCAGAGTGTCCAGCTTGTCCGCGACGGCCAACGCGGTGCCGGTCTGCGTGGCCGGCAGCTCATCGCCCGCGCCGCGCGGCAGATAATGCTCGCGGATCGCGGTTGCGACCTCCGGCACCTCTCCGTCCGCGAGCGCGTAATAGGTGCCCATGATGCCCTGCAGCTCCGGGAACTCGCCGACCACGGCGGTCAGCAGATCGCATTTGCAGAGCTCCGCCGCGCGCTCGGCGTACGCGATCGCAAGGCCCCGATCCCGGGAGCCGGACTCGGCGCCGGCCCGCGCGATCTGCGCAGCCAGCACTCCCACGCGCCGCGCCTTGTCGGCGAGCGACCCGAGCCTCGCCTGGAACGTGACCTTCGCCAGCCCGTCGGCCCGGGCAAAGAGCGGGGACTTGCGGTCCTGCTCCCAGAAGAACGCCGCATCGGCGAGCCGCGGCCGCACGACGCGCTGGTTGCCCTCGATGACCTTCTCAGGCTCGCGGCTCTCGATGTTGGCCACCGCGACGAAGCAGGGCAGCAGCCCGCCATCGGGTCCTTCCACCGGAAAGTAGCGCTGGTGATCCTCCAGCGTGGAGATCAGCACCTCGCGCGGCAGCGAGAGAAAGCGCTCCTCGAAGCGCCCGCCGAGCGGCACCGGCCATTCGACGAGCGCCGTGACCTCATCGAGCAGCGCCTCGCTCATGAGCGCCCGCCCGCCAAGGCCCGCCGCCACGGCGGCGGCTCGCTCGCGCACCCGCGCGCGTCGCGCCTCGAAATCCGCGATGACATGCCCGCGGTTGCCCAAAGCCCGCTCGTACGCAGCCGGGCTCGACAGGCGAAGCGGCTTCGGCGCGTGGAAGCGGTGGCCGCGCGTGAGATTGCCCGCCGGCGTATCGAGCAGGGTGGCGGGCACGACCTCCCTCCCATAGAGCATCGCGATCCAGTGCACCGGCCGCACGAACTGCGCCTCGCCCGCACCCCAGCGCATGCGCCGCGGTATCGGCAGCGCATCGAGCGCGCCCTGCACCAGGCCGGGCAGCAGCTCCACCGCCGGGGCGCCGGGCCTGACGCCGACATAGTAGAGGAAGGCTCCCTTGGTCTCCTCGCGCCGCTGCAGCTCCTCCAGGGAGACATTGCAGCTCGCCGCGAAGGCCTGCGCCGCTCGCGTCGGCCGTCCCTCGGCATCGAACGCCGCATTGACGGGCGGCCCGCGCCGCTCGATCTTCTGATCCGGCTGGCGCGCCGCCAGCCGGCGGACGAGCACCGCCAGCCGCCGCGGCGTCGCGAACGATCGCAACTCGCCGTGCTTCAGGCCCGCCTTGGCGAGTCCGGAGGCGAGGCCGCCGGCGAACGCCCGCTCGAGGAGGCGCAGCGCCTTCGGCGGCAGCTCCTCGGTGCCGATCTCCACCAGGAAATCGCGCCTCTCGGAGTTGCGAGGCGTCCTCGCCGCGCCCTCCGGGACCTGCGTTGCCGGGGGGGAGCTCATCGGGAAGTGGCCTCGGCCCGGCTGCCGCCGCGCGCAAAATCCGCCGCGGCGGGATTCGGGCGCGCGGCAAGCAGCGGAAATCCCAGCGCCTGGCGGCTGTCGTAGTAGGCCCGCGCCACCCCGCCCGCGAGCGCGCGCATGCGCAGGATGAAGCGCTGCCGCTCCGTCACCGAGATGGCGCGCCGCGCATCCAGCAGGTTGAAGGTATGGGAGGCTTTCAACACCTGCTCGTAGGCGGGCAAGGCGAGCCCTCCCTCCAAGAGCTCCCTGCAGGCGCGCTCGTGATCGTCGAAATGGCGGAACAGCATCGCGACATCCGCCTGCTCGAAGTCGTAGCGCGACTGCTCGACCTCGTTCTGGTGGAACACGTCGCCGTAGGTCACCCGCCCGAGCGGGCCGTCGGTCCACACGATGTCGTAGATGCTCTCCACTCCCTGCAGATACATGGCGAGCCGCTCGAGGCCGTAGGTGATCTCACCGGTAACCGGCCGACAATCGAGGCCGCCGACCTGTTGGAAGTAGGTGAACTGGGTGATCTCCATTCCGTTCAGCCACACCTCCCACCCGAGGCCCCACGCCCCGAGGGTCGGGGACTCCCAGTTGTCCTCGACGAAGCGCACATCGTGCACCAGCGGATCGAAGCCGAGCGCCCGCAGGCTCCCGAGGTACTGATCGAGGATGTCGAGCGGCGAGGGCTTGATGACGACCTGAAACTGGTAGTAATGCTGCAGCCGGAACGGATTCTCGCCGTAGCGGCCGTCGGCCGGACGGCGCGACGGCTGCACGTAGGCGGCGCTCCACGGCTCCGGTCCGATGGACCTGAGGAAGGTCGCGGTGTGAAACGTGCCCGCGCCGACCTCCATGTCATAGGGCTGCAGCACCACGCAGCCGCGCTCGGACCAGTAGCGAGCCAAGGCGAAGATCAGCTCCTGGAAGGTGCGGGGCGGCGTACCGGTTCTCATGGATGGAGTCGGATGCAAAAAGAGCCGGCGAGTATAGCCGCCCGGCCGCGCCCAGCGGGACCCGGCCGGCGTGCACCAAAACGAGGCGGCAGCGCCTCCCGACCCAGACTGCGGGATGGCATATGCACCAAATTAGTGCCAAAATCGCCCGCGATGCACCAACGTAGTGCGCTCGACCTCGGCAAGAGCTCCTAACTCATTGAATTCCGAGGCTCTGCAAGCTGGCACGGTGCCTGCACTGCTAGAGCGCGCCGCCACACGCCCCGGGTGACCGCCGCCCAGGCTCTAGAGATCGCACCGCGGGGTCCGACCCCGCCTGGCGGGCACCAATCACTTCCGGAGGAGATATGACACCGACCGATGTGCTGAAGCTGATCAAAGAAAAAGAGATCAAGTTCGCGGACCTGAGGTTCACCGATACGCGCGGCAAGGAGCAGCACGTGACCATCCCGGCACGCCTGGTCGACGAGGACCTGTTCCGCGACGGCAAGATGTTCGACGGCTCCTCCATCGCCGGATGGAAGGGCATCAACGAGTCGGACATGATCCTCATGCCGGAGGCCGACACCGCGGTGATCGATCCGTTCTTCGAGGACGCGACGATCAACATCCGCTGCGATGTCATCGAGCCTGCCACCATGCAGGGCTATGAGCGCGACCCGCGCTCCCTCGCCAAGCGCGCCGAGGCCTACCTCAAGTCCACGGGCATCGCGGACTA
>DAHUXV010000027.1 GCA_027306985.1 Gammaproteobacteria bacterium
GCGAGCTTGGTCGGCTGCACCCGCGCGGCGACGAATCCGAGCGCATCCCCCAGCGTGATCACGCCCATCGTCGCCAGCACGCCGAAGAGCGCCGCCATGCGGAAGGAGCGCTGCGCAAGAGCCATGTGCCGCTTGCGCAGCATGTAGTAGGCGCTCACGCCCGCCACGAAGATCGCCGCGGTCACGTACCCGGCGATGCTCGTGTGCACGAACTTAGACTGCACGTCCGGGCTGAAGATCAGCTTCGGAAAGCTCGTCAGCTGCATCCGCATGGTGAGCGGATCGAACGCGGCGCCCACGGGGTCCTGCATGAAGCCGTTGGCGACCAGGATCCACAGCGCCGAGAGGTTCGAGCCCAGGGCCACCAGCCAGGTCACCGCCAGGTGCTGGCCCTTGGAGAGCCGCTCCCATCCGAACACCATCAGCCCGATGAAGGTCGATTCCATGAAGAAGGCCATCAGTCCCTCGATGGCGAGCGGCGCCCCGAAGATGTCGCCGACGAAGCTGGAGTAGAACGACCAGTTGGTGCCGAACTGGAACTCCATGGTCAGGCCCGTGGCGACGCCCAGCGCGAAGTTGATCATGAGCAGCTTGCCCCAGAACTGCGCCATGTCACGGTAGATGGGCTTGCCGGTGGTGACGTAGACGGTCTCCATCGCGGCGAGCAGGAAGGTGAGCCCGAGCGTCAGCGGCACGAAGAGGAAGTGATACAGCGCGGTGGCCGCGAACTGCACGCGGGAAAGATCGACCACGGTCCCATCAATCATGCGAACCGCTCCGCAGAGCCACTCGAAGATCGCTGATGTTACCGGCGCGGCAGCGACGCATGAGTAGGGGCTTATACGGATGCGCAGCCCCGCAGCGGCTCGTGCCGTCTATTGCATCCGCAGCGACCGGCTCATGAAGGCTTTCGCCGCATCGAGGATGAATGCCAGCGCCAGCGAGGCGCCGAGCACGAGCCCGACGAGCCAGGCGGGCACCGCGGCCATGAGCACGCCCCGCGTGGCGAGCGCGGCGATGATCAGCACGTTGGCCGCGATCGAGACGAGCACCCATCCGCTCGGCCGCGAGCTCCAGAGCCGGCGCCGGTCGCGCACGACGAGGAACGTGGCCTGGCTGACGAAGGCGAGCGTCACGGCGGCCAGCGTCCGCAGCTCGGGGCGCGCGAGACCGAGCCGGAAATATCCGAGCGCCACCACCGCCGCGCAGAACATCACGTTGCAGAGCGCCAGCACCACACCGAGCCGGGTCACGTTGTCGACGTGCCAGGCATTCGGGCGCTCCGACGGGCGCACGTTGTCCGTCGTCGCCGACATGGCGAGAAAATCGCCCGTGATCATCAGTATCGCCATCAGCCGCGGCGTCAATATCGCATGCCCGATCATCGCGAGGCCCACGACGAGCAGCAGCATCTGACTCAACTTCGTGGTCAGGGATCGCAGCGTGTAGGTCAGGATGCGCTGGAAGGCGATGCGTCCTTCGCGCACCGCGCTGACGATGCCCCCGAGACCGGGCTCCGTCAGGACGATTCCGGCCGCGGACTTCGCCACGTCGGTCGCGGTCGAGACCGCGATGCCCATCTGCGCCTGGCGCAGCGCGGGCGCATCGTTCGCGCCGTCGCCGCACATGCCGACCGTGTGGCCGCCCTGCTGAAACGCCTTGACGATGTGGAACTTGTCCTCCGGGAACACGCCCGCGAACACCGCGAAGTCCTCCGGATGGATGCTCGGCGGCGGAGTCCCCGCCGGGCAGACGGGGCCGTCGAGCCCCACCGCGCGCCCGATGACGGCGGCCGTGGCCGGCGCATCGCCCGTCACCATCACCGTGCGGACACCGAGCGCGCGAAGCTCCGCGATCAGCGCGGCCGAATCGGCTCGCGGCGGATCGCTGAGCGCGATCAGCCCGACGAGATCCAGGGGCGGCGGCGCCGTCGCAGCCGCGGCGGGGGGCGATGGCGCGTGCCCGGCCCGCGGCGCTTCTTCAGAGGGGCCGCTGCGTGCGCTGACGGCCACTGCAAGCACGCGAAAGCCCTGCGCCGCGAGCGCATCGGCTGCGCCGGCGGCGCTCTCGGGAATCGCGGCGAGGCTCGAGAGCGTGCGGAACGCCCCCTTCACGATCCGGATCTCGCGTCCGTCCGGCGCGCGGGCGATCGCCGCCGCCGTCTTGTTTGCCGGGTCGAAAGGAATGAACCGCAGGAGAGTCAGGGACGCAACGTCCGCGGCCGCCGCGGGGCCAGAGGCGCGCTTGGCCGCCGCGGCGCGGATCGCCCCGTCGACCGGGTCCTGTCCTCCTTCGGAGCTCGCGAGAGCGGCGAGCGCGAGAACCTGCGCCTCATCGTGGCCCGGCATCGCGCGCACGGCGGTGACCTCGAGGGCATTCAGCGTGAGCGTGCCTGTCTTGTCGGAGCAGAGCACATCGAGGGTTGCCGCTTCCTCGACGGCCGACAGGCGGGTCGGCAGCACGCCCTGCGCGGCGAGCGAGCGGGCGCCGAGCGCGCTCGCGAGGGTAAAGGTTGCCGGCAGAGCCACCGGAATGGCCGCCAGAATCGCCGTCAGGGTGAGCGGGATCAGCTCGTGCGTGGGCAGCCCGAGCGCCGCCGCGTACGCCACCTGCGCCAGCACGACGGCACCGTCGAATATCGCGAGATTGCGCACGACCCGCAGCACCGTCGTCTGCTGCGAGCTCACGCCGTGCGCCGTGCGCACGAGCTCCGCCGTGCGCCCGAACCGCGTGCGCGGGCCGGTGGCGGTGACCTCCGCCACGGCCTCGCCGCGGCGGACCAGCGCGCCGGCATACGCGGTGCGCCCCGCGCCGCCTTCGACGGGCAGCGACTCCCCCGTCAGCATCGACTGGTCGAGCAGCACCTCGCCCTCGAGCAGCCGGGTATCCGCCGGCACGATGCCGCCGAGGGACAGCTTGACCACATCGCCGGGGACGAGTTGCTCGGCGGGCAGGATCGTCCAGAGGCCGTCGCGGCGCACGGACGCGCTCAGCGCGAGCCGGGATTTGAGCGCCCGCAGGGTGCTCTGCGCCCGGCCCTCCTGGAAGTAGCCGAGCGCCGCGTTGAAGAGGACGAGCACCGCAATGACGGCCGCTTCGACGCGCTCCCCCATGGTGAGCTGCAGGACGATCGCCGCCTCGAGCATCCACGGCACCGGCGCCCAGAATTTATCGAGCAGGCGCCGCCACGGACTGACGACCTCCTCCGGGCTCGCATTCGGTCCGTACTGCCGCAGACGGCTCTGGGCCTCATCGCTCGCGAGGCCGATCGAAGTTGCACCCATCAGTCGAGTCCGAACCGCCGGTGAAACCAGACCTTCATGATATGCGTGAGCGCGAGATATGCGAGCACCATTGCCGCGAGGATCGGCCAGTAGAGCGGCGGCAGCGGCACGAAGCCGAGCGCGCCGGCGAAGGGCGAGTAGGGCAGCGTCGCGCCCACGGCGCAGACGCCGAGGCTGGTCAGCATCAGCGGCACGCTGGCCCGGCTCTCGATGAATGCCAGCCGGCCGGTGCGGATGACGTGGATGATGAGCGTCTGGGAAATGATCGACTCGACGAACCAGCCGGTCTGGAAGAGCGCCGCCCGGGCGGGCGTGCGCGCGCCGAACAGGAAGTACATCGTGGCGTACGTGCCGTAATCGAACAGCGAGCTGATCGGGCCGATCGCCACCATGAAGCGGCCGATGTTGCCGATCTCCCAGCGGCGCGGCCGGGCGAGATACTCCGCATCGACCGCATCGGTCGGGATGGCGGTCTGCGAGAAGTCATAGAGCAGATTGTTCGTCAGCACCTGCACGGGAGCCATGGGCAGGAAGGGCAGCCAGGCGCTCGCGCCGATGACGCTGAACATGTTGCCGAAATTCGAGCTCGCGCCCATGCGGATGTACTTGACCACGTTGCCGAAGACCTTGCGTCCTTCCATGACGCCGTCGTCGAGGACGAGCAGGCTCTTCTCCAGCAGGATCAGATCCGCGGACTCCTTGGCGATGTCGACCGCGGAGTCGACGGAGATGCCGACATCGGCGGCTTTCAGGGCGGCGCCGTCGTTGATGCCGTCGCCGAGAAAGCCGACCACATGACCGTTTCGCTGCAGGCCGGTGATCACCGCCGCCTTCTGCATGGGCGAGACTCTCGCGAACACCTGCGCCTCCTCGAGAAGCGCCGCCATCCCGGCGTCCGTCAGGCCTTCGAGCTCGGCACCGCTCACGATGCGTTCCGCGGCCAGGCCGACCTGGCGGCAGATCTTGCGGGTGACCGCCTCGTTGTCGCCGGTCAGCACCTTCACGGCGACGCCGTGCCGCTCGAGGGCGGCGATCGCCCGGGCGGCGCTCTCCTTCGGCGGATCGAGAAAGGCGATGTAGCCGACGAGCATCAGATCCGACTCGTCGCTCAGCCCGCACGCGGCCTGGTCCGCGGGCAGCGCCTTGACGGCGACGGCGATCACGCGGAAGCCGTCGGCGTTGAGCTCGTCCACACTCCGGCGCAATGCGGCGAGGTGCGAGTCATCCAGGGCGAACGACCGGCCGCCCGCGCGCCCGTGCGAGGAAACCGCGAACACCTCTTCGACGGCTCCCTTGCAGACGAGGAGCCGCCGCCCGCCTCCCTCGACGGCGACCGACATCCGGCGCCGCTCGAAGTCGAACGGCACCTCGTCGAACTTGCGCCACGCCCGCGCCGCGGGCTCGAGCGAGCGCGCCTCCTCGTGCTGCAGCACCGCCACGTCCAGCAGGTTCTTCAGGCCCGACTGGTAGTAGCTGTTGAGGTAGGCGTACTCGAGCACTTCGCGGCTGTCGCCGCCGTCGAGATCGAGCGCCATCTGCAGGATGACCCGGTCCTGGGTCAGCGTGCCGGTCTTGTCGGTGCAGAGGACATCCATGGCGCCGAAGTTCTGGATGGCGCTCAGGCGCTTGACCACCACCTTGGCTCGGGACATCGCGATCGCGCCCTTGGCGAGATTCACGGTCACGATCATGGGCAGCATCTCCGGCGTCAGTCCCACCGCCACCGCGGTCGCGAACAGGAGCGCCTGCACCCAATCGCCCTTGGTGAGCCCGTTGATGAGGAAGACGAGCGGCGCCATGACGAGGATGAAGCGGAACATCAGCCACGCGAAGCGGTTGATGCCCCGGTCGAAGCTGGTCGGCACCCGCTCGCCGGCGATGCTCTCGGCGAGCCCGCCGAACCAGGCGTGCCGCCCGGTGAGAGCGATCACGCCGGTGGCGCTGCCGCTCACCACGGTGGTGCCCATGAAGCAGATGTTGGTCATGCCGGCGATGCCGGCCGCCGCGCCGTCGCCGGCCGCGGCGTGCTTCTCCACCGGCAGCGACTCGCCGGTGAGGCTCGCCTGGTTGACGAACAGGTCCTTGGCCACGATGAGCCGCAGATCGCCCGGGACCATGTCGCCGGCCGACAGGTGAACGATGTCGCCCGGCACCAGCTCCTCGATCGGGATCTCGGCGGCGGCAGGCGCGGGCGCACGGATGACCGCGGCCATCGTATGCACCATCGCCCGCAGCCGCTCCGCCGCCCGGCTGGAGCGGCGCTCCTGCACGGTGGCCAGAGTGAGGCTGAGGATCACCATGACGAGGATGATGAAGGCCGCGCGGCGATCGCCCATCGCCACGGAGATCGACGCCAGCACCAGCAGCAGCAGGTTGAGCGGATTGGCGAGCCGCCGCAGCACCTGCAGCGCGAGCGGCTCGCGCCGCTCGTGAGCGATCCGGTTCGGGCCCCATTGCGCCCGGCGCCGCCCGGCCTCTTCCGCGGACAGGCCGCGCTCCGAGGCCGCGAGCTCCCGCAGCGCATCGGGCACCTCGAGCGCCGCAAGCGTCGCGAGCAGCGGCGGCACTCCCTGCCCGCGCGCCCGCGAGCGCTCGCCGCTGCGCTCGGACTTCAATCGCGCTCGTCTCGCCGCTGCCGCGCGATGATCTCGGCCATGTCGATGAGCTCGCGCGCCACGTGAGCGAAGAGATCGTCCACCGAGATCACGCCGACCAGCGTGCCGTCCTGCGAGACGACGGGGGCGCGGCGGACTCCGCGGGCCCGCAGGTGCGCAATCGCGCCGTCGGCCGACTCCTCCTCGCCGATGACGAGCGGATTGCGTGTCATGACGTCGCCGGCCGAAAGCCGCGACAGGTCGGCGGTGCGCGCGAGCTGGGCGCGGACGATGTCGCGGTCGGTGATGATGCCGGCGGCCCGGGGACGATCCCCGCGGCCCTCCGTCACGACCACGGCCCCGACGTGCCGATCCCGCATCAGACGTGCAATGTCGGACATCGGCGCACCGGTCGGGACGGCGACCGGCGGACGGCTGCAGAGGCTTCCGACCAACATTTCATTCCCCTCGGCCGAGGATGTCGGTAGGATGAAGCCACAAGGGCCCGGCAGCGGCCATACGTAAGTGTCCTAATCCTGGCATAAGTATCAATACGGATGCGGCCGCTCCCGGAGGCGGCCTACGTTGCGCGTCATGCGAGTTCGAGATCTCTACAGCCCGGGGGCGCAGGTCGCGCGCCCCGATCAACCCCTCGCCGAGGCGGCGCGCGCCATGATCGCGGGCCATGTCGGCTCGCTCGTGATCGTGGAGGGCGAGGCAGCGGCCCGCCGCCCGGTCGGCATCCTGACCGACCGCGACATCGTGCGCGGACAGCTCAGACTCAGTGCCGACCTCTTCTGCCTCACGGTGGGCGAGGTCATGGTGCGGGATCCGCTCACGATCGACGTCCATCTCGGCGTGACCGAAGCCATCGAGGCCATGCATGCCCGCGGCGTGCGCCGCGCACCGGTGGTGGACGGCGCCGGGAACCTGCTGGGTATCGTCACGCTGGATGACCTCCTGCCCGCGGTGGCGCGCGAGCTCGGAGAGCTCGCGACGCTGATCGGCACGCAGGCGCGCAACGAGCATACGCTCGTCGCGTAACCGGCTCCGGCGGGACCGTACATACCGGACACGCCGGCATAGGTGTAGCTACGGATGGCAGCCCCCCCTGATCCCAAGCGAGCATCGCTGCCGTGCCAAGGCTCATCAACAACACACTGAACCGTGCCGAGGGAGATACGCCGTGAGATCGTGGTGCACTTCTAGACTGATCCGGCCCGCGTGGCCGGCGGGAATCTGCGCTCTGCTGCTGCTCTGCGGAGCCGCCACACCGGCATGGGCCGTGCCCAGCTTCGCGCGCCAGACGGGCCTCGCCTGCGCGGCCTGCCACACGGTCTTTCCGGAGCTCACGCCCTTCGGGCGCATGTTCAAGGCCGCCGGTTACGTGCTCGACAACATGAAGCAGGTGCAGGCCGTCAACAGCAAGCGCCAGGAGATGCTGGAGCTCGCCAAGACCCCGGCGCTCTCGATCATGGCGCAGGTGTCCTACACGCAGTTGAAGTCCCGCCTGCCCGACGTCAGCAATCCGGCCGCCCCCGGCCTGACCCAGAAGGGCACCGCCGGCTTCCCGCAGCAGCTGAGCCTCTTCTACGCGGGCAAGATCGCGCCGCACTTCGGCGCCTTCGCCCAGCTCACCTACGCGCAGGACGCCGGCACGATCGGCATCGACAATACCGATCTGCGCTTCGCCTGGATGAAGATCCTGCCGCACGCGCAGACCCTGCTCTACGGCGTGTCGCTCAACAACAACCCGACGGTGCAGGACCTCTGGAACAGCACCCCGGCGTTCGGCTTCCCCTACGCATCGAGCAGCGCCTCGGTCTCCCCGCTCGCCGGCACCGAGATCGACGGCGCGCTCGCCCAGAGCGTGGCCGGCCTCACCGCCTACGCGTTCTGGGACGAGCACCTCTATCTCGAGGGCGGGGTATACCGCTCGGCGCAGCAGGGCCAGACCAATGTGCTCACCGGCGCCGCCGGTCCGCTCGACGGCTCCGCGTCCAACGTGATCGAGGGAGGGGCGCCCTACTGGCGGGCCGCGTATGAGTACGACTGGAGCGCCAACAGCCTGGAAGTCGGCATGTACGGGGCCGACTTCAAGCTGCAGCCGGGAGCCGCCCTGGGCGTCAATACGCCGCTGCAGGGGCCCGACAACCGCTTCAACGACGTCGCCGAGGATTTTCAGTATCAATACATCGGTGAACACAACATCTTCTCCGTGGAAGGCACGCGCATCCACGAGCAGATGCATCTGACCGCGAGCTTCGGCGCCGGACTCGCGTCGAATCCGAGCGATGACCTGACGACCGACAGGGTGTGGGGAACCTACTACTACCAGCGTCAGTACGGCGCCACGCTCGGCTGGTTCTCGACCACCGGCAGCACCGACGCGGGCCTCTATCCGGCGGCCGCGCCGGGCGGACCGGGAGTCGTGACCAGCGCCAACGGCTCGCCCGATACCCAAGGCGTCATGGGAGAGCTGAACTATCTGCCCTGGCTCAACGTGAAGCTGTCGCTGCAGTACACCCACTACACCAAGTTCAATGGCGGCAGCACGAATTACGACGGCCTGGGGCGCAACGCCTCCGACAACGATACGCTCTATCTCCTCCTGTGGTTTGCGTACTGAGGTCCGACATGCGTAGCATCAAAATTCAGCTTCTTGCGGTGCTCGCGGCAGCCTTCGGTCTGGCGAGCCTCCCCGGGCAGGCACAGATGCAGCCGGCCGCCGACATAACGAATGCCCGGGACATCGCGATCGGCGTCTGCGGCACCTGCCACGGTCCGCACGGCAACAGCATCAATCCGATGTTCCCGCGTCTCGCAGGCCAGCACGCTTGGTATCTCGAGCAGCAGCTGAAGGCGTTCAGGGGCGAGACCCGCGGCGACCCGTATGCGATCGCCTACATGTGGGGCATGGCGAGCGGGTTGTCGGACGCCACCATCGATGCGCTGGCGGAGTACTTCGCGCATCAGAAGGCCGGTCCCGGCAAGCCGCACAGACCGGCGGTGCTGGCCGAGGGCAAGGCGATCTACGACCACGGCATCCCCTCGCAGGGCCTGCCGGCCTGCGCCGTCTGTCACGGACCGCAGGCGCTCGGCGATTCCATGCACCCGCGCCTCGCCGGCCAGCATGCCGAGTACATCCTCAAGCAGCTCGCCTCCTTCAAGAGCAACATGCGTGACGTCGCGGTGATGCATGGTGTGGCGGGTACTCTGCACGACGGGCAGATGAAAGCGGTGGCCGACTACCTGGAGTCGCTCCCCTAGCGGTGGCGGGGAGCATGAAGGATCTGCTCCCCCAGCTCGCGATCGCCGGCCGGATGGGGCTGGCGGTCGCCCTGGCGGTCGTGCTGGGTCTGGCCTTCGAGGGCGTCTACAAGCGCGAGCAGCGCACGAGCCCGGGCGGCATACGAACCTTTCCGCTGCTCACCGTCCTCGGCATCGTGCTCTGGTCCCTCGAGCCGAAGCATCTGGCCCCCTTCGTCGCGGGCCTCGTCGCGGTGTCCTTGTGGTTGTACGCGTACATCCGGGGCGCGCCCGTGCCGCCCGAGGCGAGCGACCTGCCCCGTCCCGGCCTGATGGTGCCGGCCACGAATCTCCTCGCCTACACCTTCGGGCCGGTCGCGCTGACCCAGCCCTCCTGGGTAGTGGTCGCCATTGCGGTGGCGGCGGCGCTGTTCCTCGAGAGCCGCAGCACGTTGCACCGGTTGGCGCAGCAGGTGCCCGCGGATGAGATCTTCACGCTGGCAAAGTTCCTGATCCTCGTCGGCGAGATCCTGCCGCTGCTGCCCGATCATCCCGTCAGCGGATGGACTCCCATCACCCCGTTCAAGGCGGCGCTGGCGCTCGTTGCCGTCTCTTCGCTCTCGTACGGAAGTTATCTCCTGCAGCGGTATGCGCCGGCCCGGTCCGGAGCGCTGTGGCCGGCCATACTCGGCGGCGCGTATTCCTCGACGGCGGCGACCGTCGCGCTCGCCCGGGAACAGGGGCGGCTCGGACCTCTGGCCGCGGCGCGGCCCGATCTCGCCATCGGCATCGTCGTCGCGACGGCCGTCATGTATCTGCGCATCGCCGCCGTCATCGCGTTCCTCAACCCTCCGCTCGCGCTGCTGCTCCTGCCGGCGATGGCGATCTGCTTCGCGCTCGCGGCGGCCATCTCCGGCTGGCGCTGGCTGCGGCGGGCGCGCGATGCGGCGCCGGCGGCCTCGAAGCTGCCGGCGGCGAATCCGCTGCAGCTCGGGACCGCGGCGGCATTCGCGGCACTGTTCGTGATTCTGGCGGTCGCGTCGGCCTGGGTGAGCCGGGAGTTCGGCGCCCGCGGCATCTATTCTCTCGCCGCCATCACCGGCCTGACCGACATCGATCCATTCGTGTTGAGTCTCGCGCAGGGCGGGGTCGCGGGTATGTCGGCCGGAGCCGTCGCGGCGGCGATTCTGGTGGCGGCATCGTCCAACAACGTCCTCAAGGCGTGTTACGCGATCGCATTCGGCGGCCGCAAGGCCGCTCGCCCGGCGGCGCTGGCGCTGTTCCTGCTGGCGGCGGTTGGGCTGGGCCTCGCGCTGCTTTACCTGCGCTGACCCGACGGCGTCAGCGCAGGTAAGCCTCGGTCGCGTAGCGGCGCATCATGCGGTGGCTGTTGAAATAGGCGGCATTCTTCG
>DAHUXV010000032.1 GCA_027306985.1 Gammaproteobacteria bacterium
CACCTTGCCGTCGACCGCCAGCAGCAGATCGCCCGGCATGAGGATGGCGAAGGCCGGCGAGCCGCCGACCGTGCGCACGACGGTCAGCACCTGCCGCTGCGTGGGGCTGCTCGCGGCCAGCTTCGCGGTCCACGCCTGCGAGAGGCCCATCATCCGCGCGTTCGCGAGCGGCTCGGGGAAGAGCTCGGCGTCCAGGGAATGGAGCGGGCTGCCGCTGCGCACGCGGGCGACCATGTCCGCCACCAGATCGATCGGCACGCCGCGCAGGGCCTGCGCGATGCCCGTCGCGGTGTCATACGCGAAGCTCGACCACATTCCGACCACCTGCCCCGAGGCATCGGCGAGCACGCCGTCGTACTGGCTCGGCGGGTTCACGAGGCCGGCGGTCTCGATGTTGGTGTCGCGGAAGCGCATGGTGCGCGAGAGCGGCAGCGACAACGGATCGATGCTGGCGATCTCCGTGGCGCGCGAGTGCATCTGGCTGTCGCCGCCGAGGCCCACCACCCAGATCTTCTGTCCCGGGGCGAGCTTCTGCGGCTTCAGCCGCGCGGACCTGACGGGGGTCGTGCCGATGAGCCGCGGATCGTAGGCGACGACCGCGTAATTGTGCAGCGGGTCGACGTACACGACCTTCCCGGGCACTTGGACCGTGCCGGCGAAAGTCACCGTGACGTCTCCGAGCGAGACGGGCACGGTGTCGCGGTCCACGACGACCAGGCCGCGCTTCGCGTCCACGACGAGGCCCGTCCCGTGGTAGTAGTGCTCGGTCACTCCCGACACCGAGTACGGCATCATGAACGTCACCATCGCGAGCGATGGAGCGAGGGCGTTCATCCGCGGATCCTGGTATTTCGGGAAGCGCGTGGAGCTCACCGGATCGGGCTTCGGAGGCGGTCCCGCGGCGAGCGGGTTGCACAGCCAGGTCCCGAGGGCGTCGTCGCGCACGCAATGGTTGGCCGGGTACCACAGGCGATCCATGCGGAAGACCCCGAGCTCGCTGCCGTTGGGGTCCTCGACGGTCGCGTAGCGGATGTCGGCGTACTCGCCATTGCCGAGCTTGCGCATCGCCTGGCGGAAATCCTCGAGATCGTCGATCGGCGTGGCGTCGACCTGACTGATCACCGCGCCGCGCGGGATGCCCGCGGCGCCGAACACGAAGCCCGGGTTGGCGACGAACACGCCGCGCGGCGGCACGTTGAGCTGGCGCGCCTCCTCGTAGGACAGGGTGTTGACCACGGCGTCGCCGAATTCCACGTAGCTGGCGGGCGTGATGGCGTTCAGATCCCCGACCGGCACCGTCACCGACATCAGCCGGCCGCCGCGCACGAGCTGCAACCGGATCTGCCGCCCGACCGAATCGTCGAGAATCTGCGACAGCGGATCGAAGGTCGTCACGTAACGGCCGTTCACCCGCAACAGGATGTCGCCCGGCTGCAGGGCGAGTGCGCTCGGCGTGCCGGGCAGAACGCTCGAGACCGCCAGCATCCCCGTGCGGTGCGGGAACCGCCTGCGCACGGCCGCCTCGATCCCGGGCGTGAGCCCGAGCCGCTCGAGCTCGTCGTAGGGCGTGTAGTCGAAGACCGTGTAGATCGTGCCGCGGGCGACGGGCTTGCCTTCCTGGATGAGCCTGAGCGCACGCTCCACGCGATCGAGCGGCAGATAGAAGCTCGACGCGGAGTTCTCGGCGCCGCCGGCGTTGAGCGCCACGACGCGGCCGCGGATGTCGATCACCGGCGACCCGGAGGAGCCGCCGGAGGTCCCGGAAGCCGCCTGCAGGTAGAAGGTATTGAAGTCGTTGTACTTGCCGAAGCCGTAGTTCGGCGCCTGGCGGTGCAGGCGTGCGAGGGTGCCGGCGAGGATCGAGAGCTGCTCGCCCGCGTTGTTACCCACCACGCGGATCTCGGTGCCGACCTTCGCGCCCTGGGGATAGAGCTGGAGCGCCCTCGGCTTGATGTAGCGCAGCTTCTTCGGGTCGAACTGGTAGAAGCCGAAGTCGTGCACGGGATCGCGGTAGATCGGCTTGAGCGGCACCACTTCGCGGTCGAGGAACACCGCCTCGGCGGTCACCGGTCCCGGCGTCACGACGTGACGGTTGGTGAGGATGATGCCGCGCTTCGCGTCCACGACGAAGCCGGTCGCCTGCGCGGTCTCGTTCCAATCGGTGTCGAAGGCGCGAACCTCATCGACCTTGATGGTGACGACGCTGCTCGCGATGCGCTCCAGGGTGGCGGCCCAGGTGGGATTGGCCTCGATCGCCGCCGCCTGCCGGGCGAGGTGCGCGGCCTCGCGGGTCCCTCCCGGCAGCCCCGGCCGCAGGGTCCGCCGCGGCAGCGGCACGCGCGGCGCATGCACCGGCGCCGGTCTCGCGGGCGGCGGCTGCACAGGCGCGCCCACCGGCGGCGGGGACGCCTGCGAGCCCGTGGCAGGGGAGGCCGTCTGCTGGCCGGCGGCGAGGCTCAGCGGCGCGCAGGCGGCGAGCAGACAGAGGCTAAGAAGTCGTGGGAATCGCATGGGCGGCGGGCGGCTTCCAGGTGAGATCCAGTTGCTTGGCCGCCCGAACGTCATCCAGGCGCCGTACCGGCATGGTATGCGGAGCGCTGGTGACCCGCTCGGGTTCTTTCGCGGCTTCCGCGAGGATCTCGGCCATGGCGGCGACGAAGGCGTCAAGCGCCGCCTTGCTCTCGGTCTCCGTCGGCTCGATGAGCAGGCACTCCGGGACGAGGAGCGGGAAATAAGTCGTCGGCGCGTGCATGCCGTGATCGAGCAGCCGCTTGGCGAAGTCCATGGCGGTGACGCCGAGCTCCTTCGCCTGGCGCTTGAGGGTGACGATGAGCTCGTGACTGGCCCGGCGGTCGGGGTACGCCGCATCGAAGCCGGCGCGCTTCAGTTGCGCCAGGAGATAGTTGGCGTTGAGCGTGGCGTACTCGCTCACCTTCGCCATGCCCTCCCGGCCGAGCATGCGCATGTAGACGTAGGCGCGCAGGAGAACGCCGGCATTGCCCATGAACCCCGAGAGCCGGCCGATGGACTGCGGCAGATCCCGCTCCGTCAGCCAGCCGTAACGCTCGCCGCGGCGCGCGAGGAGCGGCACGGGCAGGAAGGGCGCGAGCCGCGCGCTCACGCCGACCGGCCCCGCGCCGGGGCCGCCGCCTCCATGAGGCGTGGAGAAGGTCTTGTGCAGGTTGACGTGGATGACATCGAAACCCATGTCGCCCGGCCGCACCTTGCCGAGAATGGCGTTGAGGTTCGCGCCATCGTAGTAAAGGAGCCCTCCGGCCTCGTGGACCGTGCGCGCGACCGCCTCGATCCGCCGCTCGAAGACGCCGAGGGTCGAAGGATTGGTCAGCATGATGCCCGCGGTCTTGGGACCGACAGCGGCCTTGAGCGCCTCGAGATCGACGTCGCCTGCGGCGTTGACGGGCACTTCGCGCACCACGCAGCCGCACATCGTCGCGGTGGCGGGATTGGTGCCGTGGGCCGCCTCCGGCACGATGATCTCGTTGCGCTCGAGGTCGCCCCGCGCGCGGTGATAGGCGCGGATCATCGCGACGCCGGCGAACTCGCCCTGCGCGCCGGCCATCGGGCTCAGCGCCACGGCCTGCATGCCGGTCACCGCCTTCAGCATCTCCTGCAGCTCGTACATGCAGGCTAGAAAGCCCTGCCCGGAGCTCTCCGGCGCGAGCGGATGGCGCGCCAGGAACTCCGGCAGCATCGCCAGGCTGTTGCAGGCCTTCGGGTTGTACTTCATCGTGCACGACCCGAGCGGATAGAAATGCGTGTCGATGGAGAAGTTGAGCTGCGACAGGCGCGTGAAGTGCCGCACGGTCTCGAGCTCGCTGACCTCGGGCAGGAGCGGCCGTCCGCTGCGGCGCGATGCGGCCGGCAGATCGTCGCTCGCGGCCGGCCCGGGATCGCGCGGCCACTGGTCCTCGGCCCCGCGGCCGGGGACGGAATACTCGAAGATGGGCTTCTCAAGTCGGGTGGACATGTCGTAAGGCCTCAGGCGGCGCGCGCTTCGCGCAGGCACTCGGCGAGCGCGCTCGCATAGCGCTCGATGTCGGCGGTGGTCTTGGTCTCGGTGGCGCAGACGAGGAGCGCGCCGCCGAGCTCGGGGTAGTGCCCGGTGAGGTCCAGTCCCCCGAGGATGCCGCGCGCGGCCAGCTTTTCCAGCACCGGCGCCGCCGGGCGGTCGAGCGCCACGGCCTCCTCGTGGAACACCGGCCCGCGGAACAGGCGCCGCACGCCCGGCACCCGCGTGAGCGCGCTCACGAGCTCGCGCGTGCGCGCGTGCGCGGCGGCGGCGACCCGCTCCAGGCCCGCGGGGCCCATGAGCGAGAGGTAGATCGTCGCGGCCGTCACCAGCAGCCCCTGGTTGGTGCAGATGTTGGAAGTCGCCTTGGCGCGGCGGATGTGCTGCTCGCGGGCCTGCAGCGTCAGCGTGAAGCCGGCGCGCCCGCCCGCATCGACCGTGCGCCCGACGATGCGGCCCGGCATCTGCCGCACGTGCTCCATCCGCGCGGTCATGAAGCCGAAGTACGGGCCGCCCGAGGAGAGCGGCACCCCGAGCGGCTGGCCCTCGCCGACGGCGATGTCGGCGCCCTTGGACCCCCACTGGCCCGGCGGCTTCAGCAGCGCGAGCGAGGTCGGGTTCACCACGGCGACCACCAGGATGTTGCGCGCGTGCGCCCAGTCGCAGAGCGCATCGACGTCCTCCAGCCGCCCGAAGAAGTTGGGCTGCTGGATGACGAGCGCGGTCACGTCCTGCCCGTCGTAACGGTCGAGCGCGCCGGCGGGAATGCAGCCCTCCTCCGTGCAGTACGGCAGCTCCTCGAAGAGCAGCCCCTGATTGCCCGCGACCGCCCTCGCCGTCGCGCGGTAGTGCGGGTGCACCGTGGTCGGCACGAGGATCCGCTGCGAGCGCGACCTGCGGTTGGCGCGCACCGCCATGAGGCAGGCCTCGCCCATCGCGCTCGCGCCGTCGTACAGCGAGGCGTTCGAGACTTCCAGGCCGGTCAGGCTCGCCATCATGGTCTGGTATTCGTACAGGAGCTGCAGCGTGCCCTGGCTCGCCTCCGCCTGATAAGGCGTGTAGGCGCTGTAGAACTCGCCGCGCGTGGCGATGGCCCACACGGCCGCGGGGATGTGGTGCTCGTAGGCACCCGCGCCGATGAAGCACAGCGGCCGCCCGTCGAGCCGCGCCCGCTCGGCCATGAGGCGGCCGATCTCCATCTCGCTCGCGGCCTCCGGCACGCCGGCAAGGCCGCCGAGCCGCAGGCTGGCGGGAATCTCATCGAAGAGCTGCTCGATGCCCGCGACACCGATGGCCGCGAGCATCGACTCGACATCCTCGCGGGTATGAGGGATGAAGGCCATCAGCCGCCCTCCTCCGCGATCAGCTTCTCGTACTGCGCCGCGGTGAGGAACTCGCCGCCCGCGCCGCCGGCGCCCGGTCGCAGCCGCATCAGCCAGCCCTTGCCGTAGGCGTCGGAGTTGATCGCCTCGGGCTGGGAGGCGAGCCCGGGATTGCCGGCGGTCACCTCGCCCGCGATCGGGGAGTAGACATCGGAGGCCGCCTTGACGGACTCCACCACCGCGAACGGCTCGCCGGCGGCGAGCTTGCGGCCGGTCTCGGGCACCTCCACGAACACCAGGTCGCCGAGCGCATGCTGGGCGTGGTCGGTGATGCCGACCTCCACCGTGCCGTCGGGCAGGGTCCGCAGCCATTCATGGGTCTTCGTGTACTTGAGGTCGGAAGGAACGTTGCTCATGCGGCGCTCCGGCTCTTGGAGATTGGATCGGGGGATGGGATGAGGGTTCGGAATCGAGGCAATGCGCTCAGGAAACCAGCGCCTTGCCGTGACGGACGAACGGCGGCCGCACGACCTTTGCGTCGTGCAGCCTGCCGCGAATGTCGACCTGCACGCTCGAGCTCGCTGCGGCCGGCACGCGGGCCAGCGCGATCGAGCGCTCCAGGGTCGGGGAAAAGGTACCGCTGGTGATCTCGCCCTCGCCGCCATCGGGGACCCGCACCTTCTGGTGCGAGCGCAGGACGCCGCGTCCCTCGAGCAGCAGGCCCACGAGCTTGCGCTGCGGGCCGCGCGCGCGGATCGCCTCGAGCGCCTCGCGGCCGATGAAGGCGCGCTCGCGCGGCTCGAGCGCCACCGTCCAGGCGAGCCCGGACTCGAAGGGATGGGTGCTCTCGTCCATGTCGCTGCCGTAGAGGTTCATGCCGGCCTCGAGGCGCAAGGTGTCGCGGGCGCCGAGGCCGCAGGAAGCCACACCGGCGGAATTCAAAGCGCTCCACACCCGCTGCGCTTGCGCGGCCGGCAACATGATCTCGAAGCCGTCCTCGCCCGTGTAGCCGGTGCGCGCGACGAACCAATCGTCGATCTCGCGTCCGAAGAACGGCTCGAGAGCCAGAGCGGCCATCGCGCCGGCCGGCGGGAGCAGGCGCGCCGCCTTGCCGCGCGCCTCGGGTCCCTGCACGGCCAGCATGGCGAGGTCGGTACGCTCGATGAGCTCGACGCCGAATGCCGCCGCCTCGCGGCGCATCCAGGCAAGATCCTGGTCGCGCGTGCCGGCATTGACGACCGCGCGAAACCAGGACTCGTCGAGAAAATAGACGATGAGATCGTCGATCACCCCGCCGGTCTCATTGAGCATGCAGCCATAGAGCGCCTTGCCGGGGGCCTGCAGCTTACCGACGTCGTTGGCGAGCAGCCGCAGGAGAAAAGGCCTGACGCGCGGGCCCTTCAGATCGACGACACACATATGTGAGACGTCGAAGACGCCGGCGTCGCGGCGCACGGCGTGGTGCTCCGCGATCTGGGAGCCGTATTGCAGCGGCATATCCCAGCCGCCGAAGTCTACGATCCTGGCGCCGAGCTTCTGGTGCAGGTCGAATAGCGGGGTTCGTCGGGTCACAGGCTCTCCGGAACATTCGTGGACGGCAGGCGTAGAACGCCCCTGCCGCCCTCTGTCCGGTGACATGAGAGATCGGGCGCCAGAGCGGCGCCGCTCCCCTTCGGTGGGTGGCCGCCCAGGGGCGTCCACCACTCTCCAGAGACCCCGCGATCTGCCGTTCGTGTGCCTGAGCGTTTCCGGGCGGAGCTTGCGCCTTCGGCGTTCCGGCGGTAGCCGGACCCTCTCCGGACAGACCGATTATGGGGCGCGCGAATCA